>CAWISD010000080.1:0-57283 GCA_963838615.1 uncultured Nitrososphaeraceae archaeon | reverse complement strand
GAGGGCGTCAGCTAAATGCATTATGATTGCTAAAAAAGCATGATCAGTTTACACAAGGATAGTATCTACCATTTTACATAACTGTTAACAATCGTGGTTATATCCTTCATAAGGTTGTCCATAAGAAAGGAAAAAGGCATGACTATGATGTTTATATAAAGGGAACCATCCTGTCATTCCAAAACAAGTTGTCAATGTATTTGATCTGGGATATTTAGGCATAGAAACGGATTTCCCAGAACAACTATCCACATTACCGTACAAAAGGAAAAGAAATCAGATTTGTCGCAAAAAGAAATAGATTACAACAAATTTCATTCTAAAAAGAGATAGTTATAGAGCATACCATCATTTGTCGATTTAAAAAATACCGAATAATTAGCGATGTATTTAGAAACAAATTGAAAAAGTAAAATAAAGTGTCAGATATAGTTGCAGAACTGGTAAACTATAGGATAATGAACCAGCATCAGTAAAAGAAAGAAGGCATAGCAATAGTGAATCTAATGGAAGGTTTCTAATTATGCCAGAGATCTATACACTCCATTACCATTGTTCTCAAAAATACCTGCTAAATATTCTATATGATGTAATAGTTGTAAATGTCGCCTTTATATTGGAAGAATATTACAAATATTTGAAAACAACTTCTTAATGGAATATAATATTTTCATGTCATCTTTGCATTCGCAAAAAATAATGGGTAAAAACTAACACATAATATTATATTATATCTTTTTATTTTTGAAATATTATATTACTCTGTAATCAAAATAATGACCTCTATAAGTAAAAACAGCAATATTATAACTTTGATAAATATTTTTACAGTTGATTCTCAAAACCAACAAAGACTTGTTGATATGCTTGTAGAAACTACAGAACAAATAATGAACATGCAAGAGGGGTTTATTTCTGCAAATATTCATAAAAGTTTGGATGGTACAAGGGTAGTAAATTATGCTCAATGGGAAAGTAGGGACGCATTTGAAAAAATGCTAAAAAACCCAAAAGTAATAGTTCATATGAATGACATATTAAATATTTCAAAATTCGATGGTAGTCTATATGATGTAGTGTTTACAGAGGAGAAAACCTTGTAATCGAATCAATTTTTAAATTTTCAGTTTTGATTCTTGTTTTAAACATTTTAAATGAAGGCTAATCTTTTGTAAAATACGTCTTTTTATTTGTAATAGAATATATTTAATTATTCTAAAGTATCAAAGTTTATATCTTCGTTATTTTCATCTTCTTCATACATCATCATCGCTGAATAGAATATTTCATTTCCTTTAACTACCATGGAATACTTTATGTCAATTAATTTATTTTGTTCAAGGTCTTTAAGAAATTCATTTACCTCTTCCATAACAGATATCTGATTACTGGCTGTAAAAATTCTGATTTGATTCATAATAATAAGAGAAAATCTATGTACTATTTGAACATTGCAAATAATAAAGATGAAAACAAAAGCAATAACCTTAGAAGTTTTAATTTTCAATAGTGTCTATTAAAATGGACTTGCTTCTATTATCGATAAATTATGTTTACTTCAACCACTATAATTCCTAAATCTATAGTTGCTTATGTTATACGTATTTGGACAAATTATTTGATTATATGGCTATGATATCTTTCAACTACAATTTTATTTTCTATAGTTTTTATTTTCTTCTATCTTTGATAATAAAATGATATGACTTGAAGCATTTTTATTAATAGGATCTATGAGATTGGTTAAAATATTAATCCAATCTGATATTATTGCGATAGTCTTATAAGGTAAAAACATATTTTAGGCTCTGTTAACATCAATGTAAATGATATGCTATATCATCTTGTAAATTAGTTGTGTTTGTTTTGTTATCGTAATGCCTTTAGCTTACTATTGTAATTTATTATTATCAGGGATACATTCCTCAGGATGCTCACTGACAATGAAAAGAACCTTTTACATCTTATGATGCTTGAAGATACCAAAGCAGGATATAGAGCCAAGATTATCTTACTTAAAGATGAAGGATACACAGTACCGCAGATAAGAAAGATGACAAATCATCATGATCATAACATAAGAAAATGGATACATCATCGATTCAATGAAAAAGGAATTGATGGTATCATATCAAAAAAGCACAATCACAAACAGCACAAGTTTAATAATGATATAGAAAAACAAGATAGTGGATATAACATCTGCAAATCCAAGATCGTTTGGTTTGGGATTTTCCACATGGTCATTACGTGTACTGGCTGGCTTTCTTATGTATGACCTAAAACTGGTGGATAAAATAAGCCATCATTCAGAAATAAGGAATATTCTTCTGAAATATAAAATAAAATGGAGAAAATCTAAAACTGTTTTATCAAATAAAAGACAATGACCCAGAATACGCTTTGAAAAAAAGTACATTGAACAGCTAAGGTACAACACACCATCAGATTCTGTACTTCTATATGTAGATGAGAAAGGGCCAGTAACCAGCAAAGACTCATGGTGGTACATCGTGGTCATCGATACAGGTAAAGGTTGAGAAGGCTCAAAAAATAAAAGGACTTCTAAATGTATTTGGTGCATATGATTACACAAATGACAAGATGCATGTACAATGCTATAAAAATAAAACAGGGAAACAGTTTATTGACTTTCTAAAAAGAGTAGATAAAAGATATGATAAGAATATCCAAAATATCTTTGTTGTACTTGATAATCTATCAGCACACAAATCAAAGATGGTAAAGGAAGAGATATCCAAAGGTTGTCCACGAATAAAATTTGTATTTCTGCCAGTAAGATCGCCGAAACTTAATTTAATTGAAGTAAGATGGGTGATGGTTACAAAGACAGACAATTAACAATTCTACATTTAAAGATGAACAAGAAATAGGACGAGCGGTTAGCAAGTGGAAGAATATTTATAACAAAAATCATGGCAAAGCAATCACAAATATTTTACAAGAGAATGTACCTTTGTGTTTACACAGCTCTTAAGGAAAAACCTATAGCTTTAAAATGACCATTTCATTTATAGTCTAGAATTAGAACACCTTTACAAATTATAGGTTATGGATTGTACTTGTACTTTCTTAGGTTTATCATTTAGAAATGCTGCTAAAGCATTATCTTTTTTACATGTAGTGAAGATAAGCCATGTTTCTATCTGGAACTGGATTCAAAAGTACAAACCAAAGAAATTAAAAAAGAAGAAGAAAATATCGATGAATATATCATCTACGAAACTGCTATAAAAGCAGGCTCTGAATTAATATGGCTTTGGGTTGCTATTATGAACCAAAAGATAAAGAAATCCTTTCAACTAGCATGTCAAAAGAACGAAAAATATGTTTGTTGTTCAGAACGTTTTCTATCTAGCATTGTAAATGAATATGGCGAACATCCTATTTCTACAGATGGTGGGGTACATGGTATCCACAAGCATGTAAATTTCTAAAGATAAATCATCATATTCATTCTATTTATGAAAAAAGCATTATTGAAAGAACAATACAATATATAAAGGATAGGACTAATGAATGTTTTGATGATTATTTTCCTTGCAAAAAGAACAAATGTAAATTAAAACATGTGAAACAATGGCTAAATCTATTCGTTGACCAACACAATAAAGAAACGATTTCTTAAATTAACAGGGCCAAACTAATAAAATATAGATTAATTTTAATTCTATTACTAGTTGAACAAAAAATATGATTTTAAATATATCTGTTTTACAATAAATCTATTCTTTGACTGAAAAACCATTGTTTTGCCTTGAGATTTGGGGTTCAGATTATAATAAATCAAAAATACCTGTCTATTCGCAGAAAAATTAGGTTATTATGGATTCTACTATGGTGAATCTTTAACAGATCTTGATTTGGATTGCTGGATTATTTTATCTGCCCTTGTCTTTAACAAGAACGATAAAATTAGGACCTGTTATTACATACCTGCTGTCTCAGTATAGAAGTATTGGATTAATTGCTAAACAAGCAATTACCTTTCAAGAAATATCTGGTGGAAGACTTGGTTAAGGGCGGGAGTAGGGGCAACTTTGCAATATGCTACACAATGGTGGTATCCCTATGGAATCGATTATCCGGAAACAGTGAAAAGCGTTTCAATGTTTAACGAAGGTATCAATGCCTTGAAAATGTTACTCGATGATAATAAAACAGCAGCTAATGTATCGCCTTCTGTATACTTTGCTGGAAAGTATTTCAAATTAAATGGATGTAGTTTTACAAAATCTATAAAAAAAATTCCAATAACCATAGCTGCAAATAAAAACAAAATGGTGAAGATAGCTGCACAATATTCTGATGTGTGGGAATCATCATGCCTATCACCAATGCAATTTTGCTCTTTAAAATCAAGATTTGAGAGGCATTTATCCGAAACTAAAGATGCTTATATAGATGAAGGTAGAAAAATAATAAAATCTATTGAATTTGATGTTTTAATTGCAGAAACTAATAGTGATTTGGGATATAAAAAGAGGATTTTTGCAATGGAAAGGAGACCTGCTGGTTTTTAACTAGATTCTTAATAAAGGTCTTGTTGGTACACCCGATACAATAGCAAATAGAGTTAAAGAATATATAGGTTATCGAACCTCCCTTAATAGATAGTTTCTCATATCAAGATTGAATCGGTTTGTTCTAAAATATTTGGATGCCTTATTCTTCAAATCTGCAAATGATGAATAATATTTCAGAACAAGCAGATCACGCTTGGCTATATTCCATACCTTTTCCATTACCATAAATTCTGGTGACGCAGTTGGAAGATATACAGGTATCAGAGTATCCTTGTTATCTTCAAAATATCGGATTACTTTCTTACAGGTATAATGAGGAGATGCCTTATCCATGAACAAATAACATTTTTGAAATTTAGCATGTATTTTCTTTAGATAATCAAGAAAGGTAGTGCCATTGAATTTATCATACTGTCTGAATAGCTGATTTCCTTTCATGTTTATGGCTCCAAAAACACATGAACGTTGGTGCGAACCTGTTACTCTGACTATGGGTCTTTTATCTTGTTCAATCCAAACGCGTCTTACAAGAGAGTCATAAAAGAAAAATGATTCATCTAAGGATACTAACGTAAATCCGGAGTCTTCTTTTTGTTCTTGTTCTTGTTCTTGAGTATGCTTATCCACAAGTATTTGGGCGACCTTTTTTTGAAAGCCTCTTTTTCCTCTTAAGATGCAGTGTTGACATGTACTTTTCTTGGCACCTTTTGCTTAAAGCCCCATTTTCGAAGGATACGATATATGTGGATATGATGGTATTTTATGCCACTTTTCTTTATGATTAATTCTTCTATTTGTTTTGTGGTCCAGCCTTGTTTGCTTTCTTTTAGTTCTTTCTTAATCTGATACACGACCTCTTCTGATATCTTAGATGGCCTTCCGCTTTTAGGTCTAGTTTTTAATCCTTCCATCCCTTCTTTATCATATCTTTTTAACCATTCACATGCCCAAGCTTTACTTCGATGAAGATCCCTGGCTACATGAGCGGATATCTTGCCTCGATAAATTACGTTGAGAACAAGAAACATTCTTTCCTTTGTTTTCACATCTCGTTCATATCTGTAGATCTTTTCAAACGATTCTCTATTGGTAAGAGCCAAGTGAATATGACGAATAATAGAATATCTCAGCTATAAACATTTATCAAAAATAAACAGAAGGTGCAGGCGTAGGTCAGTTCTTTCTTGCTTTTCAAGATCCATTTGATTCCAACGCATTAGAATTATTCATAACTTCAGTAAAGTGGGATTAGAGATAAAATGATGTTGCAGAACTCAGTTAAATATTTAAAATATTCTACAATAAAAATATTTTCTATAAATCTTTTTGTATGCTATAAAGATGGTGAAAAGGTAAATGTTACCTCAGACATAGACAATTAAATGCATATTTTTATTATTAGCTACGTGTATTATACAACTACAAATTTTCTGTATTTTTATTTTACAAAACCGAAACTTAAGAATAGTTTGTATCATGCATAATATAACATTATTTGTAAAAATAAAGATGTATCATAGAATGTATAATTCCATAATAACTTTTGAATATATGGGCATTAACAATGCAGCGGCTGCAGGTTACTCTAGCCTTGATATTGCCAAGTATATACCACTTTAATAAACAAATGTTTTTGAATATTGTAATTAGACGAAGAATACAAAAAAAAAACAAAACAAAGCAAAAAGTATGGCAAAAAAATGGATTATTAAAGTAGTACTACACTACAAGATCTTTAATGTTTGAAAGGGTTTATTTTTTGTAAATAGTTACCTATGATAGGGACTTTGCTTAATACTCCACTATTGGGACTGTTTCCTACCTTAATCATTACTTCGTTTATATTTGCATTTTTTAATACTGCTCCTTGAATATCGGCTCCTGTAATATTAGCACCAGAAATTATACCTTGAGATACTTTGCCTCCATTTACTTGTCCACTGGTCATAATACCATTGGTAATTTCTGCCGAATTTATTTTTCCGGTTCCTAATTGGGCTACTGAGGCATTAATTGCATTTTGTAGTACTGATGATCCATTCTTTGCGGTATTTATTTCTGCATTAATTATTGTTGCTCTTGTAATATTTGTTTTAACTAGCTCTCCATTATTAACTGTATTACTTTTTATCTGACCATTGGTTAGAGCAGCACTTTTTATGACTCCTTGAATTATTGTTCCCTTTGTTACCTGTCCACTGGTTTGTTGACCAAATATTAGAGTAACCGTATTTGCATTTGCTACTATCAATCCAAATAAAGCGGTTGCAGTTATGACTATGGATAATGATATCATTTTTTTATTATTTTTGTCACTCATAGCATTTTTGATACGAAATGTTATTTAAAATTAATTATTAAAGATCAGCACATGGTGAATATGTAGCCTGATTTTTAAACAAATTATTTATATTTTGACGGTTTATCACCTATAATTTATTTAATATCTTTTTATTATTATGCCATGAAACTATGGTTTTTTATGCTTACTGATCCTTTTAAATCTCAAAAATAGGGATTTTATTTATGTGTCTGGTAATAACTTTTTAAAAATAAAATTGAAAAGAATTTCAAAAGTTTTATTTGACTGTAAAAGTGAAATAAATTTGATTTAAATAATGATATTTGAAGTTAACCTACACCGCTTGGTTGTTTATGCTCTGAATGCTCTAATTTGATGTGCTCTTCTTTTTCCCCTTGAGAATTAAAAGAGAGTCCACAATACTCACAGACATACCCTGATGATGTTGTTTTAGATGTTGATGACATATTCTCTATGAATAGTATCTAATAAATATAAGGATTTATAATTTAAATGATTAAGTTAAGCTTTATGATAATTAGAATAGATACAAGGAATAAATCTTTCAATCAATAAGTAATGCTTTTAAAACAAAAACAAATCTTCATAATTTACTAAAAACTCTATAATCGTAAATCTAATGATGTTTCAAATATTTTAAAAATTGGTAATGTTTTGTATAATCTTCAATCTTCATTTAAATTCTTAATTCACATAGTGATAACCAATTTATAAGACAATAACAATTCTAATGAATTTAATGATACAAACATTATTAGAAAACAGTAGTGATTTATTTTGCTCGGTAATGATTCTTTAATAATCAAAAAGTTTTATAATCTATTTATAAATATACATATATACTATTTTGAGTATCTAAAAAAGTATATGCAAGGAACATGCTTTGAAATTGTTAATTATTCTATTTTACATTCCAAGATCTCTATTGTTTTTTATCATATTTATTGGAATAGTTATAATGATGAATAATCAAGATTTGTCATATTCTTGCTCGTTTTAAAGTAAATGTTTTTGATTTATCTGTTTGATAATAACCTGTTCCCTTTAGTTTGTTGGATGAGATCACTTTTAGCATTTCCATGTCTCTCTGTGTTCAAATTACCTTTTTCTATGTAATAAGAATAAGAATCTTCAATTTATCTATAGTATTGTTTCCTAATTTGATATCTTTCTTTTTTAATTGAGTGGGAAAAGACAATTTTCACAAACTGTCTATCTGTCATCATTGATTATATATTTTGTAAGATTGTTCTTTGATTCTTTTCTATAAGAAATATTGTTTTTGAATAAACATGGGTTGAAGGACCAAATAAGTGAAAAAAGATTTTAAAAATTTTTTGTTTGTTTTTCTCGATTATTCAACTTTTGCTTGATAATTGTCATTGTCATATACTGAATTAATTGTCCAATTCTTTTTCAAATTGTTTCCAAAGTCTTTACTTACACTTGTCGCAGTATTGTAGATCTCCTTTGATTTATTGATCCAATATATGGAGTAATTTTGCCAGATTTCTATACTTGCAAAAAATGGATTAAAAAATTCATTACGGTGATCATCCTTTTCGAACTTACTACCTTCTTCTTGAAAACTATGATCTATTACTTTAGTTATATTTATTTCTGGCTTTCTTTTATTTTCGGCCTCGATCCTGGCTTTATCTTCAACTTCTTTTGAAATTTCTCTAGCTCTTTTTTCTGCTTCCTGTCTTGCTTTTTCTTCTGCTTGTTGAATTATTGAATGCGATTTTTCTTCTGCTTCTTTGTTAACTTTTTGTTCAATTTCATCTCTTATTCCATCAGCTCTTTTTTCGGCCTCGATCCTGGCTTTATCTTCAACTTCTTTTGAAATTTCTCTAGCTCTTTTTTCTGCTTCCTGTCTTGCTTTTTCTTCTGCTTGTTGAATTATTGAATGCGATTTTTCTTCTGCTTCTTTGTTAACTTTTTGTTCAATTTCATCTCTTATTCCATCAGCTCTTTTTTCGGCCTCGATCCTGGCTTTATCTTCAACTTCTTTTGAAATTTCTCTAGCTCTTTTTTCTGCTTCCTGCTCTTGCTTTTTCTTCTGCTTGTTGAATTATTGAATGCGATTTTTCTTCTGCTTCTTTGTTAACTTTTTGTTCAATTTCATCTCTTATTCCATCAGCTCTTTTTTCGGCCTCGATCCTGGCTTTATCTTCAACTTCTTTTGAAATTTCTCTAGCTCTTTTTTCTGCTTCCTGTCTTGCTTTTTCTTCTGCTTGTTGAATTATTGAATGCGACTTCCTTTCCGCCTCCATCTTTGCTTTATCTTGTATCTGTTGTGCTATGGATTGTGCGCTTTTTTCGGCCTCGATCCTGGCTTTATCTTCAACTTCTTTTGAAATTTCTCTAGCTCTTTTTTCTGCTTCCTGTCTTGCTTTTTCTTCTTTTTCTTTATCTATAATTTCGTCTTTCTGCTTTTTATCATTTTTTTGTTTAGATTTTTTCTTTTGAGTATTTAAATTGTCATTCTGTTTAGACTGCTTTGGATTTGCTTCACTATTGTTCCCTGCTTCTTTTGAATCTGAGAGATTGGTTTTCAAGGAATTTGTAATTTTTTTATTAATGCGTCTTTTTTCTTCATGTTTTGAGTCTTTACTATTATTTTTTTTCTTAAATATTGTATATTCTTCTGAAGGTGGAGGGGTATCTCTTTTGAATTTTTCCTCGGCGTCTTCTTCTGATATCGCGAATCTTAACTTATCTCCGTCAAATCCTTCTACTAATTCCCTTGGAAGATAAAATTTATCTTTATTTATTAAACCTCTTTCAGTTAATATGTAGTACAAAGCAATTTCTTGAACTTCTCCGAAATCTGATTCATCGATTCCCCTTGCTTCTTTCTTTAAAACTTCTGACCAATTGATTTCATTATGATTATTATTAACAATATTATTAGAATTTGACATTAGTAAACACAATACTTATGATGGATAAAGATATTTAACAGTTAATTATTTTTAAAGTATCTAAAGATTACTGCTGTTTTTATTATTGTTATCAATTTACTTGTCATTTGTGGTAGATAATAAATTTATTGTTTTGGTATAGAATAGATCTCTGGCATAATTAGACTAAATCAAAATTTTGTAGATTATCAAAGATTAATTGTAATATTTACATTTTAATTTGCTGATTACGATCAAGATGTGTTGTTTTTTTAGAAAAATTTCTAATGGTGCTAATTATGCAAGAGATCTATTATCTATTATGCTGTTAGTATTGCTATACCTACACTGCAGCTATACAACAAGTGAATGAGTGGAAAAATAATGTGAAGAATTAGAAAATGTAAATCATCAGTTTGTTGTTGATTCTAACTCTTTTTTATTTTCTAGAACTCAATTTCTCATCAAGGTCAGTAATATCTTTTTAAAACCATTTATTATCTCTTTGTTACAAACATTATTACTATTAATACGATAGTCACTGTATCTACTGTAGTAATCATATCTCATCTTTTTCCATCCTCGTATATGAACAGTTGACATATAATATACTATTTCTGGAGATCATATTTAAAATGTCGGATATTGTGATTTATGTTTGATATGGAATGAAATGAATATTGGGATAGGTACTTTTGAATATAAAATAATCCTTCTATTACATGCTAGTATATTTAAAATATTTCTAAATCGTGTTGTTGGGTATACGTATCAAAAAACATAATATAAAAATTAGTTTTATTAAATAATTATTAATAATTTATAATATGTTTTTTGGCAGTTTGAACATCCATAGTATAGGTGTATGCCATATACTTGATTATTTTATAAATAAACAGAAAAAATTTGATGTGTTGTATTGATCATAAAATATATGATAATACCTTAAGATAAAAATATAGTGGAACTTTACAACAGCAATTAGATCATATCTTTTATGCGTTAGTAGAAATTATCTAATGATGACTGTATTTAAATTTCTGTTTCTGTTTGTGTTATTTTGAAAAATAATAACATGTGATTTATCCTAAATATTACTTTTATCTGTGTCTGAAGAATTTATGGTCGGAACAAATAATTCAATTCTGGTATTACCTTCGTCAGTAACATACACATTACCATGGGAATCAACAGCGATGCCTTTTGGACCATCAAATTGTCCATCCTTTGAACCTTCAGAACCCCATTTTGTAATAAAGCTGCCATTGCTATCAAACTTTTGAACACGATTATTGGAATACATCAGTAACATACACATTACCATGGGAATCAACAGCGATGCCTTTTGGACCATCAAATTGTCCATCCTTTGAACCTTCAGAACCCCATTTTGTAATAAAGCTGCCATTGCTATCAAACTTTTGAACACGATTAAGGGAATAATCGGTAACATACACATTACCATGGGAATCAACAGCAATGCCTTGTGGGTCATCAAATTGTATGTTATTTGTGCCACCATCACCCCATTTTGTAATAAAGCTGCCATTGCTATCAAACTTTTGAACACGATTATTGTCATAATCAGTAACATACACATTACCAGATGAATCAACAGCGATGCCATCAAGACTACTATGCTGTCCAAATTGTCCATCCTTTGAACCTTCAGAACCCCATTTTGTAATAAAGCTGCCATTGCTATCAAACTTTTGAACACGATTATTGGAAACATCAGTAACATACACATTACCATGGGAATCAACAGCAATGCCTTGGGGATTTAGAAATTGTCCATCCTTTGAACCTTCAGAACCCCATTTTGTAATAAAGCTGCCATTGCTATCAAACTTTTGAACACGATTATTGTCATAATCAGTAACATACACGTTACCAGATGAATCAACAGCAATACCGTTAGGACTATTGTATTGTCCAAATTGTCCATCACCTGTACCATGTCGACCCCAATCTCTTGCAAAATTATATGTTTTTAACGATGATATTATTGGCAATTGTGCCAAAGATTTATTTATATTTTGACTTGATATATTACAGACATTTGATGAAACTAAAATTATAATTAATAGAATCGATAAAGCAAAACTTTCTCTTTGCATATATATGTTTTATTCTTTCAACTAACTTTTAAGTATGTAACTTTTCTGAATTATCCAATTTAAATAATCCACTTATATATATTTTTATTTTTTATTGAGGTATACTAATAGTGGGTTTCTCAATAACCACAAAATAGACGATCCCTTTTTTTTCTAATTTAATAGCTAGCTTGTTTGCATTTTCAGTTGCATTTTCACCTATTATAATTGCCAAAATATGATTATTTTTTGTTAATGATATATAAGAATAAATCTGTTTGGAAAACGACAAAACTACATCTTCTGTTATGCTTCCATCTATTATCTTGATTATTATCGTTCCATATTCTTTTAGTGCATGAATAAGACTATTACTAATATTGCCGTAATTTTTATCATCATGTTCATTATTTTCTTTTTTTATTACATGATCCGAATCAATTAATACATCAAATACAATTTTATCATTACCTTGATTAATGGTGACAGGTACATTCAAAAATTCTTTAAAGTTTTTACCTCTTGCCAAAATGTAGTTCCTTAGGGGCTCGCCTATTTCTTCTATTGTTTCAGATATCGCAATTACTGCCTCTTCTTTGCTTTTTTTTGACATAAATATGTTCATACCTGCTCTTATGCTATTTCTCTCAAATATGTCACTCCAGGAATCGAGTACCTTTTTAAATTTCCATATTGTATGAAAAATATATACTAATAGTATGATAGAAGCTGCCAACATGATTGTAATTGCATAATCTATGGAAAATGGGAGTAGTGGTTATTTACATGTGGAGAAAATCTAATAATAGATAACAAGAATAATGTACAGGCTATACCAATAATTATGTAAAATTTCTTTTCAATCTGATTTATCAGTCCTGATGCATTGTGGGCATATTTGGTAGCTATTATGGGTGAAGATTCTGGATACTGTTCTAAAGTGTTTTTGTTTATTTTCTTCTCTGCTTCTTCAGAATTGTTTTTAATGTTTATTTTTCCTTGATTGTTATATTTTATGTTATTGTTATTGTCTATTGGAGTGGATTCATTCATAAAATTATAATATAATAAATCCCTTTATATCGTCTTATATATATGTTATAGGAACTTTGTTCCATGTCTTTGAAAAAAAGTTCCTAGGGTATATTTATTTATCAAAGTAGAGAGAAAGGCTATGAAAAATGATCCTATACTTAAGCCGCAGCACAAATCAATTATTGTTTATGTTATAACTGCATTAATGTTTTCTGTATCCATTATTTATTTTGTTGTAGCTTACGAAGACTATCAACAAATATCACAAGCAAATCCTTCCAATAGTAAAGACGCTGCAGACATAGCATCTACGAAAAATGAAATGTCTTTTTTCCTTATAGTTGGTATAGCTTATATTCCAATAGCAATATGGATGTTAAAGGTCAAACATAATAACAAAATACCTTATATAATCGCTATTATAGGATCCGCTGCTTTAATTATATTTTATATTCTAACTAGAACGATAAATATTCCTTCTATAGGATTGCAATCTGATGTGGGCATGATTGATATAATCTCCAAAGTAATGCAAGGTTTGATTATTTCGATTGCTGCCTTTTTAACTGTATATGAGATACGGATAAAGCAATTGAATCCAAATATTAAAAGATAAAGGAAAGCAGAAATATAATGTGGATAGTTAACTATTTTAAAATTTTTGGGTAAATCAACAACTAACTTCACCATCATAAAGTATATAGGAGCGATAAATATCTCTATCAATTAGTAATTTTTTATTGTAAAAATGGATAGTGCGACGATAATTATTTAAATCGAGATTTCACGTACTAGTAATAAATATTATTTAATAAAAATGGAATACTAATGAATTTGACCAATCCTCTTTATTGTAGCGATCAAGAACAAATAATTCTGTCTATAAAACTATCAATATCTTTGGAAAATATTGTATCATTTAATACTATTTTTTTATTCGAATAATAGTTAAAATTCAATATCTCAAGGGATTAAATGATCACAAAATAATTGATTTGTTCTTGATTTGTTATGTTATTTTTTTATATGGTTAATCTTTTCTACCAGCTCTGTTAGTTTAACAGTTGTGTAAAGAAGGTGGTATGTGCATCTGTAAACTAATACTACTTGTTTTCAGCAATAAAATTAGTGTCATATTTTTTTATCGTATCTTGAAAATTATAAAATTAACAAATCTAAACGAGCACAATCAATTTACATTAATGAGTAGCCAGTTATTTACATAACTCAACGAAAAATCTATAACTCGAAGATACTCTATTTCCATTGTGAATACTAGGAGCAGCAGAACACCTTCAAAATACATGTGTTATGGTCTGTATTTTTTTATGGTTATTATTAGGAAGAGCCTCTCAAATATTGTCTTTATATTTTATCCAACGAAATCATGTTTCTATCCGGAACTGAATTCAAAAGTACAAACCAAAAAAGATATTTGAAAGAAAAAAGAAGGTTTTAGAATATTCTTGTATACAAAGAGATGAAACTTTGATTAAAGTCGGTTCAGAACTGATGTGGCTTTGGGTTGCTATTATTGAAGTTGAGAGCAAGAAAATCCTTGGAACAAGTATATCTAAAGAGCGAAATATGTTCATAGCAGATGAGCGATTTCTTTCAAAATTAGTTAAGATTCATGGTTATCATCCAGTTTCCATAGATGGTGGCACATGGTATCCACAAGTCTGTGTGTTCTTGAAACTGGTACTGCAATGCATTAATTCCTTTTTCGAGAAAAGCCTTATCGAAAGAACAATACACTATATCAAATACAGAACAATGAATGCTTTGACGACTACTTTCCATGCAGGAAAAAGAAATATAAATTAAAGCACATAATTAATTGGTTAAACCTTTTTACAGATTATCATAACATGAAATTATATAAGTGAACAGTTCCTTTCTGTCGGTGTATCTAAAGTTGGTGCAATTATGAGGCGGTGTGCTTATAAGAAGAAGATTTAAATTAGATATATTTTTGGTAAATATAACTAGGAAATATCGACTTTATGGTATTGATGACAAAATAATGAGTGAATATGGTTTCTATCGTAAAGGTTTTAACAAGTGAATGAAGAATAAGAAAAATAAACGCCATTTCTCATCAGAATATACGATGTTTTCAATTCTTGAATATCTTTGCATTAATTCTCTTAATTCTCCTATAAGTAAATACCATATTTTAACCAAAATACCAAGTATAAAACAGCAGAGGCAAGATAGAATTTCAGATATTTTGGATATCTTGGAAGGAAATGGTTTTATTGAATCAATTAAAACAACCGAATCCACATTTTACAAATCAACTGATAAGGGAAATGATGCATATGTAAAGTGGGTCAAGAATTTTCTTAGTTTTGTAAGATCATCTTATCAATTTAGAGAAGAAGAGGACAACTATTAATAAAGATGAAATTGTGTCCTTGACAAAAAAATTAAAATTTTATATTTTTCAAGTATATAATGTATTCATGTTTTACTAATAAATAGAATATGATTATTATTTTTGAATTCTTTGTTATACTGATACAAAAAAGATATGATAAATCTTAAACTTGCTATAGTTTAAATTGATGACCTGTTATAATTTTCAATTTTAATATATTGTTTATTATTTTATTCTACTCTTTGTTGAAGAGTTCCAAATGCAACTTTTTGTAATTCTGTTTTGTGACAATGGATTTCTTGCATAATTAGCACCATTAGAAAAATTTCTACGAATGCAACACATCTTGATGGTAATCAGCAAATTAAAATGTAAATATTACAAAATATCATCGATAATCTATAAAATTTTGATATGTGTCTAATTATGCAAGAGATTTATCATATTATTTTATCTATTGTATGCTGATAGTGAATTAGCAAGTTCAAAAAAAAATAAGTAATCATTTTTTATTTTCCATAATATGTGGAAAAATCTTTAAATCATGCATAATTGGCAAATTCATAATTACAATATTGTATGTTAACGATGGCATAAAGCGTAAAAATATTGTATATTTAACTAAAGATGCGTCATACCTATATAAAATTGACCGCCAGTCATTCTTTATTTATTGTAATGCCTATATCCTAGACTATGGGACTAGGGAACTGCACATTAAAATTTTCTGTTTTATCATACAGTAATAATAATGTGAAAAGTTAAGAGATACATTTGAAGATCTGTGTAAATATGTATATTATGCATTAAATTATTATAATAAAATGTTGTAATGTATTTTATATTAATTTTTATTAAGGTAAATATACTAAATTTTGTAATTTTTCAATTTAGATTTAAAAATGCCTATGATGAAAAGGTAACAGATTTTAATTCTTTTTTAATATATTTAATATTGAGAATAATAATTTATACCGGCAAAGGAGGCACAGGCAAAACTGTAAATTCTTGCTCTACGCTGTAAAACTTGCTGACAATAATCAAAAGACTTTGATAATATCTTCTGACCCTGCACATACGCTAAGTGATGCATTTATGGTAGAATACATTGGAAATGAGCCTACAAAAGTAATTGATAACTTGTATGCACTACAAGTAGATCCTATTGTAGAAATAAGCAAGCATTTTAACTCTATTTTATCATATATTGCTTCTACATTTTTCTCAAAAGGTGTTGATGAAACCCTCTCCTATGAGATTGCTATGCTTCCAGGAATGACACAATTATTTTCATTATTAAAGATTGAAGAATCAGTTCGTTATGGTAATTATGATTCTATAGTGCTAGATATGCCGGCATCTGGTGAGGCATTAAGATATCTTTATTTTCCAAAGTTAGCCGGAAGCATTGGAAGAAAATTGACAGAATTTACGGGAGTTTTCAGTGGATTTGCAAAGATGTTTCAACCATTTTCAGGTTTCACTGGAAATACTACTCCTTCTAATGTATTACATGATGAGATTAAATTAATGACAAGGCTTGAATCATTATCAAAATTAATAATTGATCCTACTATTACAAGTATAAGATTAATCGCCAATCCAGATACCTTTAGTATTGAAAATGCTAAAAGATCTCTGATGTCTGCAAATTTATATGGAATTAATGTGGACCTTGTGATTATTAATAAAATAATGCCAAAGGGAAGCACTGATAAATATTTTGCAAATTGGGCTGAATTTCAGAATAATAAAGTAGAAGAAGCAAAGTCCAATTTTTATCCTTTGCCTATCAAAGAGGCAGGATTGTATGAGACGGAATTACGAGGAATAGGTATGCTAAGAGAGAATGCGCGATTAATATTTGGGGCAGATGATCCGTCAAAAATTTTTTATTCTGGAAATGTATTTGAATTTATAAAGGAGGATTCAATGCTGAAGATGAAACTAAAGGTACCCTTTACTGATAAGGATAATTTTGAACTCGAGCGTTATGGAGAACAGCTTACAATAAAGGTAAAAGGTCCTGTAGGCTATATAATTAATGTTATCCCTTTGCCTATGGTAACTATTGGAATGAAAATTGCTCAATCAAAATTAGTCAATGGTGAATTGAATGTTTTCTTTGAGAAGGGATACTGATAAAATTTTATTATATCAATATTTTAGAATTTGACTAAAATAGAATATTTATAATAATTAAATATTAATAAAGAGAAGAAAAAAAACATCTAAATCTATTTGTAAAAAAATTCTTTGATTTTTTTATTTATGGTTAAAGTGCTTTGTTGCACGATTCCTTAATTCATAGTCATTTATCTGACATCTACCAACAAAATATGCGAAATGGGCCACTTATAACCAATCTCTAGTCAAAAGAGGCGACGAAATACTGCTAGGCTTTGATGTTATTGATAACTGGGATATCGAGTTAAAAAGAGATGAATAAAGACAAGGTCGGAGGATTAGAAGCCATTTCATTATCCTAATGCTTTTCTTCTTTTACTTGATTATGCCAAAGTAATTTCATTTGCCATTTAGACAAACTAAAGAAGGTATTGCTCCAGAGACATACTAGAGGAAAAGTACCTCCTTTTATCCCAAATTACAATACAATAAGCAGCGAAGGATAAACAGGTTAGACATCAAAGTAGAAAATGATGATAACAAAAGCAAGGAATTTAAAGATGAGGAGAATATCACAATTGCAATAGACAGTACTGGTATTAAGGTTATCAATAGATGTCTTGGTGGTGGATACAAGAGATACAAATGGAATGTGAAAAAGAAAGGATATTTGAAAATATATGTGGTGGCAGTGTATATGTTAAGACCAAAAAAATTCTTTCTATAAATGTACCTGCAGATGAGCATGTTTATGATAGTAAGGTGTTACCAGAATTTATTGAAAATTTACAAAATCAAATAGCATGGATGCAGCAATAGGCAAATTATTCCCTGACGGTACCTATATGATGGTAATAATATTTTTAGATACACAGCAGATAATGGAATCTTCCTGCATTAAAGTAAGAAAAAATGCGAAAGTTAGATGGAAAACTGGCAATATCATCAGAAATTTGCAGTTATATCTCAGAAAAACGATTTAAAAAGGTGGAAGGAGGATAAGCGTTGTAACTATGGAAAAAGATAGTTTTGTACATAGAAACCATATTCTCAACTATAAAGAAGATATCTTGCATAATTAGCACCATTAGAAAAATTTCTAAGAATATAATATATCTTGATCATAATCAACAAATTAAAATGCAAATATTACAATTAATCCTTGATAATCTATAAAATATTGGTTATTGTCTAATTATGCAAGAGATTTAGAGAATGTTTGATAGTGAATATGTTTGTTATGTAAATTAAAAATATGATACAGCAGGAAATGACGCTGAAAGCATCATTGTACAACAACATGATATCAATTTAGACAAGATGGATAATAAGATCAAGGATTTTAAGAATCATACAACAAAGCAGGTTAAAATATTTCTTTAATTTAAGGTTGTATGTTATATTTTAGTTGTAATATTGTATTTGTTTTGGGATTGTTGGTTTTCCTTTAGGTGGTATATTATAGAAAGAAAATTATATAAAATTTCTATTTTATGGCTTTTCTTATTTCTTCATAATTTGGTTCAATCAATGGGTTGTCGGATACCCATTTGTATTTTATCTTTTGGTTATTATCTATGATGAATATTGCTCTCTTGGCAACCTTGTAATCTTTTAATTTACCCAGATTTGGCATTACAACATTATATTTTTCTATAGTTTCTCTATTATAATCACTTAATATCGGAAAATTAAGGTTATGGTGTTCTGCAAAAACTTTGTTTGCAAATGGACTATCCACTGAAATCCCTAAAATATTTACATTTTTTTCCTTAAAGCTATTTAAAGAGTCTCTAAAGTTACACATTTCACCTGTACACACGGGAGAACCAGCTGCAGGAAAAAAAGCTAAAATAGTTTGATTATCTTTGGAACTTGATAACTTGTGTAATTCTTGGTTTGTATCTAATAATTCAAAATCTGGGGCATTATCTCCTATTTTTATATCGCCACCACTGGCACCATTACTATTGTTTTCTAAAGACGAAGACATTATCATATTGATATTTGTGATACAAAAAAAGTCTTTCTGTTTTATTGAAAATCTATAAATAAAATATGTATTGTCTATCTATTGTTATAACAGTATATTTAGCTTTGATCGAAAGAAATATCCTATGTGTTTGATTTAGGAAACTTATGTTAATCTGTAGAGATTATCTGCTCTTCCATTTCTTTTTGATATTTGGATCAAATTCTCCAATCTTTCTTAGTTCTGCAATTATTTCCTTTAATTTTATGACTGTTATTTCCATCTCTTCCTTTGTATTTTGATAACCCATAGAAAATCTTATAGACCCTGTTATCTCCTCGGGTAATAAACCAAGTGCTTTTAAAACATGAGATGCTTTTTGTTTTTTATTGGATGAACATGCAGAACCTGTGGATGATGCAATTTCATTTTCATCTAATTTTATTAGCAAGTCCTCACCATTTACTCCCAAAAACGAAAAATTAATATTATTTGGTATTCGTTCATTTTTTGATCCATTTAATCTGCAGAACGGTATTTCTTTAATTATTTTATTAATTGTATATTTTGTATCTCTTTTATTTTGCTTTGGTTTGCATCAAGTTTTTCATTTAATAATTCACATGCTTTTCCAAAACCCACTATAGAGTGGACATTTTCAGTACCTGATCTTAATTTTTTTTCCTGCCCTCCTCCAAATAATACCGGCTCTAGATTTATTCCCTGTTTTATATACAAAGCTCCTGCTCCTTTTGGCCCGTTAATCTTGTGCGATGAAATTGACAATAGATCTATATCTAAATCCTTCACGTTTACTGAAATTTTGCCTAGTGCTTGAATTGCATCCGTATGAAAAATTATATTTTTATTTTTATTTTTTGCAATTTCTACTAGTTTTTTAATAGGCTGAATCGTTCCTATTTCATTATTGACGAGCATAATACTTATAATACCAGTTTTTGATGAAATCAATTCGTTAAATTTTTCTTCGTTGATTATGCCATCCCTATTAACAGGCGATAAATCGACTTTGAATTTCATCTCTTTTTCAATATTTTTTACTGTTTCTAATACTGAGTCATGTTCTATTTCTGATACTATTATTTGATTACAGGATGGATTGATTTTATTGATTAATTTTGCAGAACCAACAAGTGCTAGATTATTAGACTCTGTTCCACCAGATGTAAAATAAATTTCATGAATATTAGCTCCTATTGAATTGGCAATTCTAAAACGAGAATTTAAAATACCTTGTCTTGAATTTCTTCCTAACTTGTGTAGAGATGATGGATTTCCATAGTTATCATAGCATAAATGGAAGCATTTCATCAATTACTTCTTTGTCTATCGGTGTTGATGCTGCATTATCTAAATATATAAATATTACTGTTGTTTTTATTTTTGTTTATTGTCATTATTGCTCGTTTGTTGTTTTTTTGTTAGATTGTCTATTTTATCCGATGAAATTAATCCACTTTTTCTATATCCTTCTATATCTATGGTGATGTGTTTAAAGCCATATTCCTTAAAAGGTATTTCTATTTGACCTAATTTGTCTAGGTCAAATAATTTTATTAATTCTTCTTTTTCTACTTCTATTCTGGCTAAATCCCCATGATCTCTGACCCTTACCTGTTTAACTTTAAAAATCTCTTTAATTAATAATTCGCAATTTTCTATTCTCTTTAACTTTGGAGGTGTAATTTCTATATTTTTTGATATTCTTGACGCAAGACATGCATTTGATGGTTTATCATAAACAGAAAGTTTATTAACTTTGCTAGATTCCGTATGTCTTTTTTATTGAAACCTGTTTCTATCAATGGACTTTTAATTCCTTTTTTATGCAGTGCTATCATTCCAGGTCTGTAATCATTTAAATCATCTGCATTGCTTCCATCAACTATTAATTTAAAATTCTCTTTGTTGGCTATTTTTATTAAATTATCTGCTAGTTCATTTCTGCAATGAAAACATCTAGAACTATCGTTTTTTATAAACTCTGGATTTTCTAATTCATTGTATTCTATTATTTTATGATTAATGTCAAGCTCATTGGCTACTTTTACGGCAGTATTTAATTCCTCATTAGATAGTGTTTGATAGTTTGCAGTAACTGCTAAAACATTTTCTTTACCTAAAGCATTTTTTGCAACCATGGCAACAACTGCGCTATCTACTCCACCTGATAATGCAATCAAAACTCTATCATTTTTATCTTTAAATTTTATTTCAAACCATTCAATTAATTTTTTATATTTCTCATTATCTATCATTTTTTTCATACTGTTCTTGATCTTGTTCTTTGTTGTTGTTCCTGTTATTTTTGATTTCAAATATAGTTATATATCATATAGATTTCTTTGAGATATTAAATTATTGACAATCTCTATTGTTCTTTTCAATGGATAATTTAATTTGTCTGCAATTTTTTTTATATCTTCAAATTCTGGTTTTATATTTGTTATTTCGCCATTGGATCTTTTGATATTTTTACATTAATAACAAAATTTTCTTTTTCTATCTCTATGGGGACTAGTAAGATTAAACCTATGCTAAAATATATCTTTCCATCTTTGATTTTCTTATACCTAGAGTTCCTGTTTCTTGAAATATGGTTTTGGCAATATCTTTTTCAATCTCTTCAGAACATATTACCTTGAGTATATATGTAGGTCTATTTTTTTTTGTTATTCCATTTATTATTGTAATATCCTTTACAAGTGGATTCTCTGTTGATATTTTGTCTATTAAATTTCCTATTATCTCTCCACTTATATCATCGATATTGGTTTCAAGAACAGTTACAAAATCTGTTTGAATGTTGTTGAAAAATTCTGGTATGCCTATTGAAACTCTCAGAATATTTGGTATTCCATCAAATTCCTTTGTTCCTGTTCCATAACCTATTTTCTCGGGAATAAATTCAGGATAATTTGTTATTTTTCTCAGGATTTAAGTTTACCAGCATTGATGCTCCTGTAGGGGTAGTTAACTCTGTCTGGATTGGACCTCCTTTTATGGGAATTTTATAAATTTTAAAAATTTCCAAAATAGCATTTGTTGGATTGGTGATTATTCCATGAGAGAATTTTGTGAGTCCTCCACCAACAGCAACTTTTGTAGTATAAAAAGTAGAATTATTCAACAAGTCAAGATCATCAAGTGCTGTTGCACATCCAATCAAGTCTGCTCCTGTATCAATACTAGATGATTCATGAAGATGCAAGTCTTTTATTTCTTTATTATGGATTATTGATTCAACTTTGATAATTGTCTTTATAGACTCGATAGCAAATTTTTTTGCTTTTTCTGATAATTCGATATTATGACAGCAATTTGCAATTATTCTATACATATCTGTCGCATTTTTTTCTTTTAATTTTTCATCAAAATCAAAGATGAATCTTGTGGCCTTTATACCATTTGATTCAGTTTTAATAAATTCAATCTTGTTGATTTTTGTATCGGGAAAATAATGTTGTATTTTATCGATATTTTTTATAATTTTATTTTTATTTGCTCCACTATCTACTAGACTTGAAAGTAGCATATCACCTGAAATTCCAGTTAATTGGGGATCAATGATTATTATTTTATTCATTTAAAATACCTGGTAATAATCTTATCTTTTTTTAATGAGTTTATTTGAGTCTTTATTTTCTTATTCTGGTTTATTAACATTTTATCAAGTTAAGGGTATATAATTAAAACTATAAATAAAAAATTATTGTCACCTTTATTATGACTATATCTATTATTGGTTCAGGAAAAGTTGGTGCATCAATTGCATTAAATTGTGGTCTTCGAGAAGTGGATCCTAAAATAAATTTGCTTGATATTATTGAAGGTTTGCCCCAAGGCGAAGCAATGGATATCAATCACCAACTTTCAGAAAAGGGTCTAGACAGTTATATAGTAGGATCTAATGATTACGGTAAATTAAATGGTTCTGACATTGTTGTTTTGGTTGCAGGTGTCGGACGAAAACCTGGCATGACAAGAATGGATTTGCTCAAAACCAACGCTTCGATAGTAAAGGATGTATCATTAAAAATTGCTGAAAATGTCGATGTCCATGACTGTATTTTAATTGTTGTAACAAATCCTCTTGATCCAATGACATATATAGCATTAAAAACTACTGGTTTTGCTTCAAATCGAGTGATGGGAATGGGTGGTATGCTGGATCTTTCCAGGTTTACTAGTTTTATACATGATTTTACTCAAATATCTAGAAGTTCCATATCTGCTATGGTTATAGGGGAACATGGAGAAAATATGTTACCTCTTATCCGATTTTCATCAATTTCTGGAATTCCTCTCCAAGAGTTTATTGACAAAAAACAAGTCTAGTGATATTTATGAAAAAACCAAACAAGTAGCTGCCGAGGTAATTAAATATAAAGGGGCAACCGTATATGCTCCTGGAAATGCTGTTGCTACTATGGTTGAATCAATAGTTAAAGATAAAAAGAAATTGATGCCTATTTCAGCATACCTTGAAGGACAATATGGGGTTAAAGATGTATGCCTTGGTGTTCCTGCAATAGTGGGTAAAAAAGGAATTGAAAAAATCATAGAGTTACCGTTGGATGAATTTGAAAAAAATGAATTTATGAAAGGTGCAAATGGTGTAAAGGAAGCCATCTCTAATCTTCCATTTTGATATTATTGTATTAAAATGGAATTAAAAGATATTTTACTAGATTATTATAATGACAAGAAAAGTTTAGATGATGTAATTAAAAATATATCCCTTTTCTCTATAGAATACATTGAAAATAATATTGCACAAATCGATGTAAATAGGGATTTAAGAACATCGGTTCCTGAAGTGATTTTGGCAATAAATAAAAAAATCATGGAAATAATTTCCATCTCTGATAAAATTTTGGAAAAAAAGGGTTATGTGGTAATTAGTAAAATCAAACCTGTTGTAATTAAAAAATTGATTATATATTTTAAAAAAAAAGGATTTATTGTTGAAAAAGGCTATAAAAGCACATCAATTTTGATATATGATAAAATAGAATCTTTACCTGCTAATAAAGGTGGAAAAATTGGTATTATTTGTGGAGGAACTTCGGATATTGGAATTGCCGAAGAGGTCAGAATCAGCTTGCATTTCTATGGGATGTTCAACATACCTTGGATATGATGTTGGTATAGCTGGAATTCATCGTTTACTATTATCACTCAAAGAGATGATATCTAATAATGTTGATGTTTTGGTAGTGGTGGCAGGAATGGAGGGAGCTCTACCATCAGTGGTTACTTCATTAGTTAATATACCTGTAATTGGAGTTCCTGCCTCAATTGGCTATGGATTTGGATCAAATGGAGTCGGCTCATTATCTTCGATGCTTCAAAGCTGTGCTTTTGGGCTAGCGGTTGTAAATATTGATAATGGTATAGGGGCTGGTATTTTTGCAAGTTTAATAGCTAACAAAGGCAGACAATAATACCAATAACAAAAAATTGTTAAAAAAAATAAAATTTATATTATAAAGTTAAAACGTTTATAAGAGATTCAAAAGGTTTTTGTTGATTGTTAGATAAAGAGAAGAGGGAGAGAGGGTGAATTGAATGTCTTATATTAGAACACTTAAAAGAATTAGAACTAATAAAACAAATTACAGAAAACGAAAAGCAGTATTAATTGGTAGACGTAATTTTATTACCATAAAAACAAGTAATGAGCATATTCATTGTCAATTGATAAAACCTGGTTTGAGAGGGGATACCGTGCTTAATTTTTCAAATAGTAAAGAACTTGCTAAATATGGATGGAAGGGCTCTTCAAATAACCTATCTGCTAGTTTCCTTGTGGGTTTATTAATGGGTAAGAAAATGCTTGTTAAAAATAATAATTCTGCTATTTTGTATACTGGGAAAACCACATTTACGAGCAAGGTTGCTGCTTGCTTAAAAGGAGTAGCTTCAGCGGGAGTTGAGATACCTTTATCTGAGGATTCATTGCCTGATGATAATAGAATAAATGCTACCCATGTTTCACAATATGCTGCAGCTTTAAAAAAGGATAAAGATCTTTATGAAAAAAGATTTTCAAAGTTATTAAATAATAATTTGGATCCAGAAGATTATCCAAAACACTTTGAAGAAACAAAGAATAAAATTCTTTCAAGTGACTTTATTTGAGGTTAAATGTAATGTTTTATGATTTAATGAACGAAAGAGTAATAAATAAAAATAAATCTATTTTTAATAAGGTAGTAGTATGTTTGCTTAAAATAAACAATTTAAAAATTATCGAATCATATTCAGTTATTGATATGGGTGACAAAAATGAGTAGAATGGCTAGACAGGGCGAATCGGAAATTGAATGGAAACCACGAACTACTTTGGGAATGATGGTAGCCAGTGGAAAAATAAAGACTATGGAAGAAATATTTGAAAATGGGCTTGAGAATACAAGAAGCTGAAATTGTAAAACATTTGTTACCCGATGTCAAGACTCAGGTAGTTAGTGTAGATATAGTACAAAAGCAAACAGATGCCGGGGAATTGACTCGGTTTAATGCATTGGTTGCTCTAGGTAATGAGTCCGGATGGTTTGGTTTAGGTAAAGGAAAGGCTCATCAAATGAGAAATGCTATCGACAAGGCAACTAATGCCACTTATTTGAATGTAATTCCAGTAAAGCTTGGATGTGGAAGCTGGGAATGCAGATGCAATCAACCTCACTCTGTACCTTTTAAAGTAATGGGTAGAGGTGGAAGTGTTACTTTAGAATTAATACCTGGTCCTAGAGGCTTAGGTATTGTAGCAGGGGAGCATATTAAAAATCTATTAAAATTAGCAGGTTTAAAGGATGCATGGACTAGATCATATGGATCAACTAGTACAATGTCATCTACTGCCAAAGCTATTTTTAGTGCATTAAGAAATACATTTCAAACAGGATAGATATTGAGATGGTGTATTTAGTAGTAAGAATGAAAGGAACTGTAAATGTTCCACGATGGGCAAATTTGACCCTTGAAAATCTACATTTAAATAAGAAATTTCGTGCTACAATAATTCCAGAGAATGAACAAACTTTAGGAATGCTTAGAAAGATTAAGGAATTAGTTTCTTGGACCAGTATAGATGATGCTTTTATAAAAGAATTTGTAGAAAAAAAAGGTCGAGTGTCCGCATCTAGATTGATAACAACACAACTACGGCTAAAACAGAACAGGTCGGATAATAATCGCAATAGTGAAAATAACGAATTACAAAATGCTGATATAAGTCAGGTTGTATCAACCTTATCTCAAAATCAAACCTATTTATCAAAAATTTCTGGAATTAAACCCTGGTTTGCTTTAAATCCTCCAAAAGGTGGATTTAAGAAAAAATCCAAACGTTCATACTCTCAAAATGGTATTCTTGGCGATAATAAAGAATTAATATCTTTAGTAAAAAGGATGATGTAGGGAAATAAAATGAGTATCAATTTAAATTTTTTAACATTGAAAACTTTAATATTTAATTTCATTAATTTAATGAAATAATGGATAGAATGGGGGATAATGTGTTATGGCTACTCGTTTAAGAAAAAGTAGAAGACAGCGTGGAACTCGTTTTTGTGGCTGGGGTCAAATAGGTCAACATCGTGCTTCTGGTAGTCGTGGTGGAGTTGGTGGTGCAGGAAAACATAAACATTTCTATATACGAACTGTTATTGAGGAACCTGACCATTTTGGACATGAACAATTTCATGCTATGCGTAAAAGTGATGTATCTAAATGGCTTAATATTAAAGATTTAAATCAATTAATGAAATATTCCAAAGCAACTGAAGAAGGAAAAATAATTTTGGATTTAGATGAGTTGGGTTATGGAAAACTTTTGGGAGTTGGACAGGTAGATGCAGCTTTTACGATTAAAATTAAAAAAGTTTCAAAATCTGCAAAAGATAAAATTACTCAGGCCGGAGGCGAGGTGTTAATATCAAATGAGCTCACTGCTTAGTGGTGGTATTTTTAGAACAGTTGTAAAGAAAGTTTCACCTGCTATTCCTCAAATTGAAAAACCAAAAAAGAAAATTACGCTTAAAAATAAACTAATTTGGACCGGGCTTGCTTTATTAATATATTTTGTAATGGGACAAGTTCCGTTATTTGGAACTCATGTAAATCCTGGTGGTGCCGATCCATTAGCTTTTGCAAGGGTAATTTTTGCAGCTCAGCAAAGAACACTTTTAGAACTCGGTATTGGACCCATAGTTACTGCGGGATTGTTAATGCAGTTACTAAAAGGATCAGATATATTAAAATTAAATTTTAAAGATCCTGATGATCGTTCGCTTTTTACTTCTGCAACTAAAATTGTTACAATAATTGTTATTATTGCAGAAGGATCTCTTTATGGTATTAGTGTTTATGGACCTCAAACGCCAACTCATTATCATTTGGCGGTACTTGTCGCGCAATTGATTGGATCTAGTGTTATTGTTATGTATTTAGATGAGCTAGTTCAAAAGGGTTGGGGCCTTGGTTCTGGAATAAGTATATTTATTGCGGCTGGAGTTGCTCAGCAAATTCTTTGGGCTATTTTTAATCCTATACCGATTCCCAACTACCAAGAGTTCTCTGGACTTATACCATTTTTAATAACTAGCGGAGCTTCAGGGCATATTGCTGATGCAGTATTGCGTTCAGTACCACCGGAGCCTGTAGCCAACTTGCCTAGTCTTTTTGGATTTGGTATTACCGGAGGAATACTGGCGCTACTGGTATACACGCAGGGTATCCATATCGATATTCCAATTGTATCTACTCGGTACCGGGGATTTACCGCAACATATCCAATAAAACTTCTTGTATACATCCAACATACCTGTAATTCTATCTTCTGCATTACTAGCTAATGCAATGTTTGTTGGTCATATGTTGTGGGCAAATTACAATCCAAGTAATGATAATCCTGTGTTTAATTATATTAGCTCAATATACTCCGCAATCAAACAATCCTACTGGGGGTATATTTTATTATATTACTGCACCTGGCTCGTTTGATAGAACATTGGCTGATCCTGTTCATGCAATAGTTTATGTGCTGTTTCTTACGGCTATTGTAACCGTTTTTGGGAGACTTTGGGTTGAACTTGGAGGTTTGTCTGCAAAAGCTGCTGCAAAAAATTTACTGGATGCGGATGTACAAGTTACCTGGATTTCGACGATCAGAAAGCTCTGTCGAATCATTACTAAATCGATATATCCCATCTGTTACTATTATTGGTGGAATAATTATTGGATTGTTGGCTTCAGTTTCAAATGTCTTTAATGTTTTTGGTTCTGGAATAGGGATGTTACTTGATGGTCGATATACTTGTAAATTACTATAATCTGCTGGTAAGAGAACAAGTGGATGTTCATATGCCAAAACTTGCAACATTGCTAGGTAGAGATTAGATTAGCTTAGTATGATTTTTTATTTTTTTATATTTTTTTTATACTTTTTTGGTATATTAATAGTAATTATAAAGATAAAAATAATGGTCTTCATTTTTCATTAAAGATCGTATGACTAAAAGGGTTATAATAGTTGGAATTCCTGGTGTTGGAAAATCTACTGTTATAACAAATGTTTTGAATACTCTTTCTAAACAGGGAATCGATATAAAAATGGCCGAGTTTGGGACAATAATGTTTGAGCAAGCAAAACTTTTATCAATATCAAATAGGGATGAGCTTCGAAAATTATCCCTTGAACAACAAAGATCATTACAAGAAATGGCTGCAAATTATATATTTTCACTTGAAAACGATCTAGTTATTATTGATACTCATCTTTTTATAAATACTGCTGAAGGATATTATCCTGGAATACCATATAAATTACTAAATATTTTAAATCCCTCTCAATTAATTCTGTTAACTGCAAATTCTGATGAAGTTTATGAAAGACGTAAAACCGATATTGCGAGACAAAGAGATTTGATTTCAAAAGATGATATATCTAATGAATTGAATATATCAAAAATAATGATTGCATCAAGTTCTATAATCTCTGGTTGTCCTTTTTCAATTATCTCATAATAATGATGGTCAGCTTGAAGAAGCAACTAGTAAAATTTGCAAGACAATTATGAATAAAGATCAAATTAAATAATATATTATTTTTTTTCTTTCAATTATGGAGATTGGGAAATTTAAGGAGATTTTTAACAAATTTTATATCACTTATTTTTTTTCTAGAATAAAAATATGAAATCTTAATTTGAATTTGAAAAAATCGGAGAAGATGTAGTTGATATTAAGTATTTTTAATATATAATTCCATTATTTTTACAATTAGTAATATAATAAAATTATTGTATTGATAACTTTATATATACAAGAGTTGAAAAAGAGAAAAATCTAGTTTTAGTGTTAAAAATGGGATCAAATGAAATAAATTATATTAAAAAAAAATTAAATAATAAAAATAAAAAAAATTTGAGTATTGTAATTTCTGGATGGCCAGCAGTAGGTAAAACTACTATCGCAGAAAATATAGCAAAAAATTTCAACCTAAAACTATGGAATGGTGGTGATATTCTAAAAATGATGGCATTTGAACAAGGATATTCTTCTTCTTTAAATCATGATTGGTGGGATACGGAGGAAGCACAAAATTTTATGAACACTCGAAATAATGATCCTTATTTTGATAAAGAAGTTGATAATAGATTGATTAATTTAGTTAACAAATGGAAATGTTGTTATTACTAGTTATACTCTTCCTTGGATTTCAGATGCCACAATTAACTTTTGGTTACAGGGTTCTGTTGATAATAGGGCAAAAAGAATGGCTATGAGGGATAATATTAATGTTGATGATGCAAAAAAAATTGTTTTAAGGCGTGATAATGAAAATAGATTAATTTATAAAAAGATTTATAATTTTGATTTTGGTGAAAAACTAGATGTATTTGACTTTGCTTTAAATACCGATTTATTATCTTTGGATTGTCTGATTGATTTATCTATAAAAATTATTGAAAATGTTTTGAGTTCTTGATTTATTTATGACATATTAATGTAGAAAATATATGGATCAAAGCCTTGCCTCAATTGAAAATTTGATAAAAATAAATGATAGTATAACAGATGAAAATTATGGTTACTATCCTTTTAAACGACCAATCAAAAATTTACTTAATTATGGATTAATTTTATTGGATAAACCTCCTGGTCATACAAGTCATGAGATTGTTTCATATGTTAAAAAAATATTGGGATTAGAAAAAGCTGGACATAGTGGTACTTTAGATCCTGGTACTACAGGATTATTACCGATAGGTTTAGAAGAAGGTACAAAAATAGTTCCAGTTTTATTATTAGGACCAAAGGAATATGTAGCATTAGCTAGAATTCATAATCAAATTCCTGTTGAAAAACTAACAAAAATAATAAAAGAATTTACAGGACAAATTTTTCAAAAACCACCTCAAAGATCTTCTGTAAAACGTCAAACCCGAATTAGAACTATTTATGAAATGGATTTGTTAGATCAATTTGATCGACTTATTTTATTAAAGGTTTTGTGTGAATCTGGAACATATATCCGAAAATTGATCTATGATATAGGTGAAATTCTTGAATCATGGTGCATCTATGATTGAATTACGGCGGACTAAAGTATGGGATTTCACTGATGAGTCTAAATTTGTTAGACTTCATGATTTAGTTGATGCATTCTTTCTTTATACTGAAAAAAATGAAGAGGAAAAATTACGAAAATTAATTCTTCCTATAGAAGCCGCTTTGACTCATATTCCTGCTGTTGTTATTCGGGATACAGCCGTTGATGCATTATGCCATGGTGCACAGCTAGCTTTGCCTGGAGTTGTTTCTATTCCTAAAAATTTAAAAAAAGATGATCTAGTTGGTATTTATACACAAAAAGGTGAAATTGTTGGCCTAGGAACTTCATTATTAGCATTTGATGACTTTTTTAAACAAAAAAAGGGAATCTCTTTTCAAATTAAAAGAATGGTGATGAAACCTAATACATATCCAAAATTCTGGTCAAGTTCTGATACCGTAATTTCAATTACCGATGAGGATTCCGGCAAATTAATTAAAGAAGAAGAAGATGAGGAAGAGGGTGCTGGTAATTAACTGTAATTTAAGGATATTTTTTGGCGGATGTATTGGTAAATTGTGGTTCTTATTAATATTTTAGTAAGTGGTGAAGTTTTGTTATATAGTTTCACCTATTCCTGGACTTGATTTGTCAAGTAAAGATATTTTTCTTGCTAAATTTTCCATTGTACCGGGGACATGGCAATTACACATGCATTCTTTGCAATCTGAATGTTTTAAATTTTTACAATACTCTGATAATTGTAATTTATCCATAAATCTATCTACAATCCATAGAAATACCTCTAAATTTATTTGTTTTATTAAGAAAAATTTTAATTGGTAGAAATGAAATGAATTTTGTAATAAGGACAATTGTCAATTAAACTGGGTACAAATGATCTCGCTAAATATCCTTTCTTAAATGAGGCTTCAACATATATTAAAGAAACTCATTTTGATTTACAAGAATTTGACAGAACTGAAATGGAATTTATACTAAATAGATCTTTTAGCAAAATAGATAATTTCATAAAAAATGGTGAAACGAATTACAAGTTAGAGAAATTTGAGATAGAGATTTTAACCTTTTTGGCTTCTTTATTGATATTAAAATCTGCTTCAATTGATATTATAACAAAAAAATTTGCATTATTTGAATCAATGAGATTTGAAAGGTATTTGATAGAAGATCTCAAAAACTCTTTTAAAGATGAAAAGAAAAGATTAATTTTATTAAAGATTTTCAAAGAAGTATTTAAAATAGATGTTTATAGTGAAACCGTTATCAATGAATTTTATAAAATTAAAGTTATTGACTATATCCATCGTTCCATAGTTTTTCATGAAGAAGAATGGAAATTAATAAACAGGACAGTTAAAAATGGTTATGTTTATCTTAATGTTAATGAAATAGTACGTTTGTTTAGAAATGAACTGAGTTTATTAATCTTTGATAAAATCAAAAATATGAAATTAGTAACATTTCCAGATCGGGTATTAAAGAAATCTCAAAATTTGAAAATGTATTGGGATTCAGTAAATAAAAGATCCAAAGTTTTTGACCATGTAAATAAAAAAAGTATAACTCCTCCTTGTATTGATCATCTTTATAAAGTTTTGAATAATGGTGAAAATTTACCACATTCAGCAAGGTTATTACTGGCAACATTTTTGTTATTTTCGGGAAAAAACATTGAAGAAATAATTGAAATTTTTAAAAAATTGCCGGACTATAATGAACAAATAACAAGGTATCAACTAGAACATTTGTCAGGCAAAAAAGGTAGTTCAAAAAAATACTTTGTTCCCTCATGTGAAAAAATAAAAATACAAAATTTATGTTATGAAACCATTGTATGTAAAGGCATAATCAATCCTATCCAGTTATTGAGAAAGGAGATGAGATGGATAGAAAAAGAAGGAAAGGAGTAAAAATAAAATGATTTTTTCTACTAATAGTAAAAGTGATTTAAAAAATTCTGTTGATATGCTAAAAGAAAATGAACATACATCGAAAACAGATTTTAAAAATTCAGAACCTTCATAATAATGACCAAATCTGGTTAAAAAAAACTTTTAAAAAATACTATTTTAAATATTTTATAAATATTGCTTTACCTGAAAAAATTAATTTACGTGAATTTGGTTTCCGCTATTTTGATGAAAAAATGTATCGACATCTTTCATTCAGTAATCCTGGTGAATTATATGCTTTTGTTTTAAAATTTTCCCCTTCTGATATTTATTGTTCCTCATCTTTTTATAGAAATCCTAGCGAATCTATGGATAAAAAGGAATGGTATGGTTCAGAATTGATATTTGATATTGATGGAAAGGATTTGCATCTTGAATGTGCTCTTAAACATAATTATACAAAATGCCATGGGTGCAATTTTATAGATACTGGGATTTTAGAAAAATGTAGCAATTGTAATGGATCTCGATTACCATGTTATCGATATTCCATGCAAAAATTGTATATTTTTTCTAAAAAAAGAAGTTAAAAAATTAATTAATTTATTAACAGAGGATTTTGGAATATGATCGTAAAACTATTTCTAGTGTATTTTTCTGGAAATAATGGATTTCATCTACATGTTGATGATAAAGATTATTTACCTTTACTTTCAACTGAGAGGGCAGAAATTTCGAGTTATCTTCTGGGAAAAGGATTTAAACTGGAAACATTAGGAATAAAAATAAATAATGAAAAAAAACTTGTACCTATACTTAAAAAATAAACAACTTTTAGATTGCGGCTGGAGAGGGAGAATTCTTAAAAATCTTAAAATTAATTTTTATTCTGGGAAAAATCAGATAATAATTTTATCAAACAAATAGAAAAATTAGAAAATATTTGGAATTGTGATTTTCAACAAATAGTTTCAAAGACTATAGAAGATCTTTCTGTAAAAATCGATCCTATGGTTACTATGGATATACATAGAATTTTTAGACTTGGTGGATCGTTAAATAGCAAAAGCGGACTTGCCAAAATTCTTTGTAATGATATTGATTCTTTTGATCCTTTTAAAGATGCTTGTTTTTTTGATAAATCTAAAGTCGAGATTATTTCCAAAATTGACATTTCTATTTTTTTCAAAGGAAAACACTATAACTTAAATAAAGGTTCAAATTCAGTTCCCGAATATGTAGCTGTTTATTTGATAAGTAAAGGTTTGGCAAATATCAATTAAAAGAGATCTTAAGATGAAAGATATTGATGATTATTCTAATCTCGATGATATTTCAAAAAAAAATGAATTAGAAAACCCGGTGGAAGAAAAATGGATAGTAGCTTTTATTCGACCGAATACTTTAAGAAAAATTTATTATAGACAATTTTATGCTATGGGTTTTTACGAAGCCTATGATAGAGTTATGACATTTATGGAAAAAACTAATTATCAAATACTTTGGTATAAAGAAAAAAGGAACTGCGGGCTATATTTCACAAAAAAAGAAATTCCTTTTCTTGAATTTGTTTGTACTTTTTGTAATAATAAATTTAATAATATAGAGCCAATAAAATGTAATTTTGAAAATAATAATATATGTACTTCTGAGTTTTGTTCATTTAATTGCCGGCAAGAACATTTTTACTATGTGCATATTAAAAAAATGAATTAAATGCATCAAAGACTATATTATTATTTTTAAATATTCTTTTATCATCTCTGAATCTGTTATGCCTTGTACTACATACGGTTCCCCTGATTCGAGAATAATATCCATGGCTACTGCATTATATGGTATATCAAACTTTTCAATTATTTCTGTATTCTCTGTTTCAAAAATTTTTAATTCTTTACTATCCACTATCCTAAACCCTATTATTTTGTCAATTTTTCTATTTCCTGATCCTCCTCCTCTGCCACCTGCCGAACCAAATGATTCTTCTACCATGAGAATAAAAACTATATTTTCAATGCTTTTGTTTTTATTTAATATAATATCATTTAAAGAAACTATGAGTTTTCTTTTTGGTATTTGTAAAATTTGATTTAAACTACTTTCCATTATCATATAAATAAATATGTTCAAATAAAAAAATTTGTTGAAAATACCTACCGCTACTACTGTTATGTCAATTTGGTAGAAATAAATAATCAATATTTGTTTTTTGTTATATGTCTATAGATAAGAATAACAATACTTTGTTAACTATAGCATGGGATGATACTGGTTCGGGTTCTGTTAAATTGATAGATCAGACAAAATTACCTGAAACTTTAGAGTATATCGTTTGTAAAAATCATTATGATGTAGCTGATGCCATAAAAAATTTGTCTATTAGAGGTGCTCCTGCAATTGGTGTTGCAGCTGCTATGGGGCTTGCACTTTATGCTGTTAACGATAATTCTAATAATAAAAAGGAGTTATTTTCTGGTCTTTGGCTTGCTTATGATATTTTATTAAAAACAAGGCCAACTGCTATTAATTTGAAATGGGGCTTGGATAAAATAATGAAGGAATCTGCCAGATATGATACTGTTCAGGAAATTAAAGAGAATATTATTAAAATGGTAAAAGAGATGTCGGATGATGATATTAAGACCAATAAAAGCATGGGGCGGTTTGGTTCCAATCTGATTAATGATGGGGATGTAATAATGACGCATTGTAATGCAGGTGCACTAGCTACCGTGTCTTACGGAACTGCACTTGGTGTTATACGATCTGCGAAAGAATCTGGAAAAAAAATAAGTGTATTTGCAACAGAGACAAGGCCTGTAATGCAAGGTTCAAGACTTACTGCTTTTGAATTAATTTATGATAAAATTGACGTGAGTTTAGTACCGGATACCGCAGTGGGTTATCTTATGATGAATAAAATGATTGATAAAGTTATAGTTGGTGCAGATAGGATATTAAAAAGCGGCCATGTATTCAATAAAATTGGAACATATCAGATTGCGCTATTGGCCAATTCGCATAATATCCCATTTTATGTGGCTGCCCCTCTTTCTACTTTTGATTTAGAGAGTCATCTTGATAGCATTGTTATAGAAGAGCGGTCTGCAGATGAAGTAGTGAAAATTGCAGGCAAAAGGATAGCTCCTAAAGAGGTTCGAGTTTTCAACCCTGCGTTTGATATTACTCCTCCAAACTTGATAACTGGTATAATAACCGAAAAGGGAATTTTAAATCCTCCTTTTGAAAAAAGTATTTTTGAGGTATTTGAAATCAGATGATTATACCTAATATAAATAAATTATAAAATAAAAATAAAATAAAATTTAAAAAGCAGGTAATTACAATTTGATTGGTGAATCCACAGCAAATTTCAAAGGAGCAAGTATTTTCAGAATTACGCAAATGCATGGATCCCGAAGTGCCAGTAAATGTTGTTGATTTGGGTTTGATTTATGGTGTAAATGTATCTGATCAAAATGATGTAGATATAAAAATGACTATGACAACTAGAGGTTGTCCGTTACATGATACACTAGTGGGTGATGTAAAAAAATACTTGAATAAAATAGATGGGGTTGGTTTGATTAATGTAGAGATTGTATGGGATCCACCATGGTCAATTGAAAAAATGAATCCTGCGGTTAGAGAAAGACTTGGATATGGGAAACCTTCTCTTAGGTTTCAAATTGATTATAACACCTTTTTGCCGTTAAAAAATGGAAAAATGTTAAAACAAGAAGATGGTTCTATATCTTTAGTAAACGAAAAAGAACAAGGTTTTATGGTGAATGAAAATATAGTAAATTTCTGGGATAGCTGCGATGGCAATAAAACAATTAATCAATTGGCTGATAATTTCTCTGCAAAACTGAACCTGCCACGACAGCAAGTTGAACAAGAAGTAGTTCAATTAATCCAACAATTGCTAGAGGCAGAACTATTAAAATCACCAACTCAATCACAATAATTTCTTCTATGAAATTTTATATAATATGTTTAATGGATTAAACTCAGCCAAATATTCTAATTTTGGTAAATTATTTTAATTGAGATGATATTAAATTTCGTAATTCATCGTCAGTCTTGTTTTCTATATCTAAATTAAGCGATTTAGCAATCATTTCTAATTTTTCACGCTCAGATGCTATGGGTCTTTGGATCGGCGGTCCTATGTATATATGATCATTTGTTGATTGTTGATGTACTAGATTATTTTTTTCATTGATAAGGTTATTTTTTGTTTTTTCATATTCTCCAACGAATCTTCCTATCGTTTTTGATATGCTTGTGATTTTACTTGGAACAAAAACAATGATTATTGTTAACAGTATGATAAACCATTCGGATCCAGCTATATCTAAAGTAAAAAGCATAATACTCATTATCATATTAGTTATATGTCATACAATAATTTTTCTTTTTTGTTTTTCTTTCATGATAAAAATTATGGAAATTTGTTATTTTAGTTTTCTTTTTTTTGCTTATTTGTGATTTTACAATTAAATTATATTATAATTAAATATTGCATTACAAATTAATATTAAAATTAAAATTCCTATTACGATATATTCGCACATCAAATTATTGATGTAGTAAGATACCAAATTTGCCTTTGCTATATTGTTATTATTATAACAATTCATATATTCATCAAAAAATGAAAAGATCTATTATTTCTTTTTTATATTGTATCTGGATTCGTAATAATCCACCAAAAACAAATAACAAATAAAAAAATAACAACCAATGATATTAAAAAGTCATTGTATCTAATCAACTATTGTCGATAATAATTAGATTATCTGTATTTAGATTATTTGTGTTTATACTGAAATTTTTTAGATAGTATTGTAATTCATTTAATGGTAACATATTTAAGGTTGATGGTGAAATAAATAAATCATTGTATTTTTTGATTTCATTTTCCTTTCTTCAAGTGTCTGCTTATCTAATGTTGCAACCAAGATATAATAACAAGTAAATAAATTAAACAATTTGTGATATTATTGAAAGATAAAAAAAGGGAAGAATTTACATCAAATAATTCTTTAGATTTAGAAACACCAGATTCAATTGCAAAGAAGTTCCAATCAGGTGAATATCTTGTTGCTGTGTATGGATTAGGTCATATTGGTGCTCCTATAGCATCTTCTTGGATGAGATCTGGTGTTACTATAATAGGTGTCGATAAATCACAAAATGTAATGGAAAATGCAAAAAAAGGGTTTACTCATATATCTGAACCCGGTGTTAATGAAGCTTTTAGTGAAGGTATAAAAAATGGAAAATTTTTAATTTATGAAGATCCAATTAAAGCTTCAGCCGATTCAAAATTGAAAATGATTTGTGTTCCAGTTTTGCTTAAAAGTAAAAAATCCGATCTAGATGCAGTAGGCGAGGTTGCAGTATCTATTGGTAAAGGTTTAAAAAAAAATGATATTGTTTCTTTTCATCCATCAGTTCCTCCATCTACAACAGAAAAATATTTAATCCCTATTTTGGAAAAATCAAGCAAATTAAAATCAGGCAAAGACTTTTTTGTTATTTATAATCCTGAACGAATTTATGAGGGTCGTGCAATTCAAGATATAGAGGAAGGTTATCCTGGAATAGTTTCAGGATCTGAAAAGTATAGTTTAGACTTGGCTGAAAAAATATTCTCTCTTTTATATAAAAAAGGTGTTATCAAAATTTCTAGTATTAAAACAGCAGAAGCCGAAAAACTATTTGAAGGTATTTATAGAGATGTTAACATTGCTCTTGCAAATGAATTATCTATTGTTTGTGAAAAATTGGGGATTGATTTTTGGGAGGCAAGAAATGCAGCAAATTCTCAACCATTTTGTCATATTCATAAACCTGGAATAGGGGTTGGAGGAGCTTGCATTCCTATTTATCCTCATTTTATCTTGGAAGTTGCCAATAAAAACAAAATCGAATGCAAAATAACCAAAACAAGCCGAACAATAAACGATAACATGCCTTTATATGCGATTTCCAATGCATTAAAATTAATCACAAAAAAAGATATAAAAAAATCCAAAATAACTATATTGGGATTAGCTTTTAGAGGGGGAGTTGCAGATACTCGTCTTTCTCCTACATATACTTTAGTAAGAAAGTTATTACAATTAAAAGTAACAGATATAATAATTCATGATCCTTTATCTAATGATGAGTCACTAGTTGCTAAAAATAAAACAATAAAAATAACAAACGATCTTGATTATGCAATAAAAAACCGAGATTTAATAATTTTGGCTACTGATCATAAAGAGTATTCTAGTTTATCCAAAGAACAAACAGGAAAATACTCCAATTTATGATGGTCGTGGTTTATTGAATCAAAATTCATTTGATACTAAATTATTTAAAGGGATTGGTCGACCTTTTATTAAACGATAAAAATTAAAATATTATTTTTGTATATGATGAGATATATACAAAAATTTTGAAAACATTTATTTTATTTTAAATATATGGTAATATGTGGTTAAAACATTATCCTCTCAAAAATTGGTATCTGGTTCAGTATCTCCTGATTTTTTACTAAAAGGTGTTGATAATAAAATGCACTCTTTAAAAGAATTTGATTCGAAATCATTTCTTGTAGTTTTTATATGTAATCATTGTCCCTATGTTAAAGCAAGAATAGATGATATTGTTAGCTTGCAATCTAAATTCGATAACTCGGATTTACAAGTTATCGGAATTAATAGTAACGATCCTAAATATGAGGGTGAAGGATTTGATAATATGGTAGAATTTTCTAAATATTATTCACTTAATTTTCCATATTTGATTGATGATACTCAGAATGTAGCAAAAGAATTTGGTGCTGTTTGTACTCCTGATCCATTTTTATTTGATGGGAATAAACGATTAGTTTTTCACGGTAAAATTAATGATGCATTGGAACCTAATTCCAAGCCGTCGTATAATACTATGGAAGAGAACATTAATAAAATATTAAAAGGACAGACAATAGAAAAAGACTTTGATCCATCTATAGGCTGTTCAATAAAATGGAAGTAATGGTTTTATATAAATAAATGACTGAATAAATAAATTACCGTTATAATTTTTATTTTTTTATTGTTTATATTAATTTTAAATTAGATAAGTAATTATAAAATATGTTTTTTAATTGCTGTTATGGTAAAAATATCCGTAAAAAATTACAATCAAGTTGATTTAACAAATAGTTTATTAGTTATCGGTATTTATGAGGATAGTGATGACCTTGGTTATTTAAATAAAATAACTCCTCTTGGTCTGCAAGAAAAAATTAATGATGTAATAATTACTATATCTGAAGCACCAAAGAAGTTTGGAAAAAATTTGTTATTTTTATATAAAGATGACAATAATAAATATTTTAAAATTTTATTACTTGGATTAGGAAAATACAATGAATTAGATCATATTAAAATTCGTCAACTTGGTGGTATTATATCTACAAAGGCAAGAGAGTTGCATTCTGAAAATATTGTTGTTTCAAATTTTTATAAGACTACTATAAAGAATGTTGAAACTATTGTAGAGGGTCTTTCTCTTTCCTTATATGAATTCAATAAATATAAAAGTAATGGCGAAAACAAATCAAATTTCTTTGACTCTTGTAATGTGGATATAGTATCTGAAGAAAATAGTCCATTAGAACTAGAACAAATAGTCAAAAAAACTTTGATAATTGTTCAGTCGGTTTGTTATGCTCGAGATCTTGCTAATTCTCCACCTAATATTCTCACTCCTGCCCAGGTTGCAAATTCTGCATTATCCCTTGAGGATACCGATAAAATAAAAGTTAAAATTTTGGACAAGTATCAAATGGAGAATTTAGGATTAAATGGTATAATATCAGTTGGTAAGGGTAGCGAAAACCCGCCAAAATTAATAATAATGGAGCATAATCAAGGTATTTCCGGCGAAAAGCCCATTCTATTGGTTGGCAAAGCTGTCACATTTGATACTGGTGGTATCTCTATCAAGCCAAGTGAGAAAATGGATGAAATGAAATTCGATAAAAGTGGGGGTTGTAATATTTTGGGTATATTTAAAGCATTGAGTATGTTAAATATTCCAATTAATGTTGTTGGGATTGTACCGTCGGTTGAAAATATGCCTTCTAGTTCCGCATATAGGCCTGGTGATATTATAAAGATGTACAATGGCAAAACTGTAGAAGTTCTAAATACTGATGCAGAAGGTAGATTGATTTTGGCAGATGCTTTATCTTATGGTATAGAGCGCTATTCTCCTAAATGTATTATTGATTTTGCAACCCTAACTGGGGCATGTATAATAGCATTAGGGGCAAATGTAGCAGGGATAATTGGAAATAATGATGCTTTTATTCAAAAGATTATTCAGAGTTCTGCTGAAACGGGTGAAAAAATTTGGCAACTGCCATTATTTGAAGAATATTCTGATTTAATAAAAAGTAATGTTGCAAACATTAAAAATATTGGTGGTAGAACCGGTGGCGCTATCACTGCAGCTGCATTTCTGTCACATTTTGTTGATGATGTACCTTGGGCCCACGTTGATATTGCTGGTACGGCATGGACTCAGGATGGTACTATTGAAAAAAGTTATAATCCTAAAGGTGCTACGGGTTTTGGTATACGAACAATTGTTAAATTGTTAGAATCGAATACTTTGTAATAAAAATAAAATATCTTCTATCTTTTTTAAATTTTTGTTCATTTCCTTTTAAATGACTTGTTATTAATGTACTAGTGAATATTTTTATCTTTGAATCTATATTATCATGGAAAACTAGTAAAAAAAGGGCGCCAGCACTGCTGCTTCCCAACGGCTCACGCACGTCAGTATTCAGCAGCGACATGAGGTTTGACTTCCGGGTTCGGAATGGGTCCGGGTCGGGCCCTCGCGCTATGGCCGGCTACCTATTGTATTGTAGGGAGTTTATTTATATCTTGCTATTGTATTTGCTTGATTTTATTCTTTACAATTATTCAGGATTTAAATAGGATTCTTGCTAAATATATTATATCACATTGGATAAACATCTAAATTTTGTTCATAGAGTAGCGGTCCTCGATCAAGAGTTGTGTCAACCAAGAAAATGCGGACAAGAATGTATTCTTTATTGTCCTGTAAATAAAACTGGTGGCGAATGTATTGTTCAGAGACCAGACGATGGAAAAGCTGTTATATTCGAAGATTTGTGTACGGGATGTACAATTTGTGTAAAGAAATGTCCTTTTGATGCTATTGTTATTGTAAATCTTGCCAATGAAGTTGGTGTGGATAAAATTCATCAATATGGAATTAACAGTTTTAGACTTTATAAATTGCCTATTCCTAAAGAAGGATCCGTCACTGGATTGGTTGGAAGAAATGGTATGGGTAAATCGACAATTATTAATTTACTCTCTGGAAATATAAAACCTAACTTTGGAAATTTTGATAAAGATCTGGATTGGAATGATGTCTTTGATAAAATCTCAAATATTGAACTAAGAAAACATTTTGAAAAGATTTCTACAAAGTCTTTAAGAACTTCAATAAAGCCACAACTTGTTTATTTGATACCTAAAATTTTCAAAGGGACTGTAATGGAGTTATTGAAAAAATACGATGAAAGAAATACACGAGATCTTTTAATAGATAATTTGGGTTTAAAAAATTCATTAACTAAAGATGTCTCTACTTTAAGTGGTGGAGAGCTTCAAAGAGTTGCTGTTGCTGTTGCTGCTTCCAAGGATGCCGATTATTATTTCTTTGATGAACCTTCTTCTTATAACGACATATATCAAAGACTTGCTGTAAGTAAGGTAATCAATAATTTGGCTAAAGATGGCAAGAGTGTGATGATTGTCGAACACGATATGTCTCTATTGGATTATCTTTCTGATAATATTTTTATAATTTATGGGGAACCTGGATCTTATGGTATAGTTTCAACACTGCAAAGTACCAAAATTGGTATCAATAACTTTTTGGAAGGATTTATTCCAACAGAAAATGTACGATTTAGAGATAAATCTTATAAATTTGATATCTCTAGTGTTACCGAAAATATGATTTCTAATATGTCTATAGTAAGTTATACTTCGATGAAAAAAAAGTTAGGGGAGTTCAATCTTAAAGTCAATAGTGGGGAGATTCATCAAGGTGAAGTTATAGGAATAGTTGGTGCTAATGCCTTAGGAAAAACCACCTTTATGAAAATGCTATCTGGTTTGGAAAAAATAGATGATGGTCAATTAGATTCAGAAGTAAGAATTTCATATAAACCGCAATATTTAAATCAGGATATTGATGGAGATGTGAGATCATTAATTTATTCTGCCAATAATGGACAGTTTGAAGGCTCTTTAATGGAAGAGCAAATTCTAAACCCATTAGGTTTAAGAAAACTATATGATAAATCTGTTAAAGGCCTTAGCGGCGGTGAATTGCAAAAAGTTGCTGTATCCTTGTCTTTAATAAGGGATGCGGATATATACGCACTTGATGAACCATCTGCTTTTTTGGATATCGAAGATAGGATTTCTTTAGCAAAGTTTGTTCAACGATTGATCAAAGCAAAAGGCAAATCTGCACTTATTATTGATCATGATATTCAACTTATTGATCTAGTTTCTGATTCATTGATAATTTTTGATGGTATTCCTGGAGTTGAAGGAGTGGGCTCTTCACCAATAACTAAAGAAATAGGTATGAATAAATTTTTAAAATCATTGAATATTACATTCAGAAGAGATGAAACTACTGGTCGTCCAAGAGTAAATAAAGAAGAAAGCCGTCTGGATAGATCGCAAAAAAAAGATGGAAATTATTACTATATTAAAAAATAAATAAATAATATATATATTTTGATTTCATGACAAAATTTTTAAAAAGATTACTCAAGGATGTTTTATTAGACTCTGAGATTTCTAATGTTTTTTCTTCTTTTGATATCATCGGCGATATTGCTATTATAAAAATTCCTGATTCTCTATTACATAAAAAAAAAATTATTGGTGATACTCTTTTATCGCATATTCCAAATTTAAAATCGATCTTTTTACAGAATACTGCGGTAGATGGTGAATATAGATTAAGGGGGTTGGAGTTAATTGCGGGAGAAAATAAATATGTTACTACATATAAAGAATATGGATGCAAGTTTTTTGTGAATGTAGCCAGTTCTTATTTTTCTCCACGTTTATCCACTGAGAGATTGAGAATATCAAATCTTGTATCTGCGAATGAAACAATTGTGAATATGTTTGCTGGGGTAGGAACTTTTTCAATAATTATTGCAAAAAAAGTTCCTGTGTTGATATATAATATTGATTCAAACCTTGATGCATATATTTTGAGTAAAATAAATTCAAAATTAAATAAAGTTGAAAAGAGTATAATTTCTATTAATGGTGATGCTCAAGATATATTGTCATCTCAAACATTTATTCAGAAAGCGGATCGGATTCTTATGCCATTACCAGAGAAAGCTTTTGAATTTATAGACGTATCTGTAAATTGTTTAAAACCCGATGGAGGTTATCTTCATTTTTTCTCTCATATAAAAAGTGATATAAAGTCAAAAGTTATTAGTGATTCGGAAAATTATGTCCATTCTTTATTTTCAAATTATAATTATAAAATAAAACATACTCAAATAGTAAGGGATGTGGGTCCAAGGATTTACCAAACCGTTACTGATATATTTTTAAAAAAGTAAATATTTCTTTTATTATTTATCTTTTTCATTTATGGTTAATGTAAAACCAATCCATCCAATTATAAAAAATATAATTCCAATTATTGCTATAGCAGTTAATTTCATTAATATTATTCCAAAATCGGTACCAAAAAGAATGTATGAATAAATTGAAAAACCTATCAATGCTATAGCTATCAGGATGATTCCTCTTATTTTTTCTGTTTCAACCATGTTTTTTCATTTCTTAAAATCTTGTATTTAAATTAAGGTATTGAATTTAAATAATTTATGGATAAAATTAACTTTAAATAATACTGTACATATTCTATGAAGATAATATAGAATTGCTTTCAAAAGTAAATCCCTTAAAGGATCAAATTTTAATGAAAACTTGATTTTATATCTTATAAATTATTTTATATTTCTATGTATCATCTATTCTAAATCAAAATTCATTTACTCCTTTTATTTTTCTTCTGTATTTTTTAAAATGATGGGCTCTTCTATTGTATTGTAATAATTCTCTTCTATTTTGTTTATAAAATCCTTTTGAGTAAGGTATTCGTTTTTCAATGATGCGGCTATTACAGTACCACCTGCACCAGCTCCTTCCTTTACAAATCCTTCTGAGTATGCTCTTAGACCTATTTTTTTAGAATTTTCTAATCCTAAATCCGTGTAAAAAATGGGAACATCGTCTGATATTTGATTTATTAATCCATGATAGATCAGATTTTTTGTCATTTATTACATAAGATGTGGTTCCTATGCATAGATTGTTGTTAAATTTAATACCTAATGATTTTAATATTGCTATAATACAACACATTTGAGTTCCTCCAGCTAATATCACTTTTTTATTTTTGGCTATGATCTCTTCTACCATGCCTGAAACAGTTGGCATCATTGGATCACCTAAGAATGAAATAGCCATAAATGGATCGTAGCGATAATCGCCAAATTTTATATTAGATCTTGACAATGATTTTTTTATTATTTTATTTTTTAATTCATGAGGATTTTCTGGCATACTGCTACTGACCTTATTGACTGCATCAATTCCTAATGACAATAATACTCCTAATGCGGTAGTTGTTCCACCCGGAATACTTTCTCCAATTATAACCTAAATCATTATTTTTAGATATTTGTTTACCTATGAGTTTGCCCATTTCATAATTTGATATTACATCTTTTAATTCAAGTGCTTTTTCTAATGCAATATTTTTACCAAATGTTGATTTTATATTAATATGTGGAAGTAATGGTTTTACTATCACTCCAGAATCTATTACCGTGATAGGAATATCTGGAAGTTCTAATGCTGTTTTTGTTATTATTGCAGGTGTTGGTTTTCCATCTGGTGTGGCTGGAATTGTATCTATACATCTGCATTTTCCAAAATGAATATATTCTGCATCTGCTGCAGGTGTAAATTTTATCAATTCGGTATTTGCTCCAGCAACGGTTAGTCCCGGTATTGTGGCAGTTTCAGTATATGATATTGCAAGTAAAAATGAAGATTTGTTTGATTTAAAATGGTTTATGCTATTGATCACCCTTTTTAGATTCGATAATATTTACAAAAGAATTTACTCATTTCTTTACTGTATATTCTTTTTATTGAAAAACTTTACTTGGTTTGCTTCATAATTATATACTTTTAATTTTTATATGTGGGATGTAAAAATATACGAATGTAATTAGTAGAAAATTTACAATTAGTTGATTGTATATGTTTTTCTCTTTTTTATAAAAGTGTTTTTAATTCGATAAATCCTTTTGACTTTGATAAATGCATGTTTTTTTACAGACTAGATTTTGGTATTTGCATTGTAAAATGATATAACTTTGGCATTTTCTTAATCTGTTAATTATATGTCGTAAATAATATTGAAATGACCTTTATTACAATTATTATTTTCTTAAAAATAATGATTTTATTATTATTTTATTTTTAGCGGTTATCAAATTTATATGGAATTTTAAAATTATTCATCCATTTAAAGATTATGTATTCATATACCTTAAAAATTCTTCACGATTGTGGAATTTAAATACGAAATTTGATTTTTTCTCATCTTTTAAAGTGGATGTTTTTGTACTTCCATAGTGATGCCCTGGATAAACAATCAAATTTTCATCAAGATTAACTATTTTATTGTATATAGTATAATACATCTCATCTGGATCACTGCCTGGTAAGATCTATTCTGCCACAACTTCCTACAAATAATGTATCACCTGTCAAAATTATTTTATCATCAATGATCAAGACAAATGCTATCTTGCGAATGACCTGGTGTGTGAATTATTTTAATATTTGAACTCTCCAAATTTTATTGATTCACCATCATATATTTCAATATCTTTTTTTAATGGTGATGCTTTGTGTTGTATTATTTTTGCTCCAGTCATTTTAACTACTTGATCATTGCCAATAACATGATCAAAATGAGAATGTGTATTTATAATAAATTCGTTGATCAAGTTTATTTTTTTTTAAATAGTCAAAAATATTTTCAAGATTCCATGATGGATCTACTATGATTGATTTTTTGTTTTTTTCATCAATGATTAAATAAGTAAAATTATCCATTTCACCTACTAAAAATTGTTCAATTTTTACCATTTTATAATCACTCCCATTTCTGCTTCAATTGGAATTCCAATTTTTACAGGTAATATTTCTCCACTTTGTTCAATATTTTTTAAAAGGCCGTGTTTTATTCTGTGAAATGTTATTGTAGTATCAGCTTTTACGGATTTATCATCTATTTCCCCTGTATCTGGATTTAGATCCTGAGGGAATATCTACAGATAAAATAAATGATTTTGTTTTTTGTTGATTTATTTTGTCTATTACATTTGAAAAGGGATCTTTTATTGTTCCATTGATTCCTGTTCCGATTAATCCATCTATTATTATATCTGCATTTTTCTATTTCCATTTCGATATCTTGTTTATATTTTCAGTATTAAAAATTATTTTCTTTATTGAATTTATTTTTTCAATAATTTTCCAATTTGTTTTAGATTCTTCAGTTTTTATTTGATCGGATTTCCCTAATAAAACCAAAACAAGATTATTATTTTGTCTTTTATGGAAATTTGAGGATAGGTATCCTGAAATGATGACGGTTAGCAACTATTGCATCGCCTCCATTATTTCCCAAACCACATATAGAAACTAATTTTCTTATTATCTAAATTATCTTTAAAATGCTTCTATTAGAAAATCTGCTATTTTAGAGCCTGCATTTTCCATCATTAATAATTTTTTCATTCCGAATATTTTTTCTCCATTATTTTCGATTTTATACATTTGTTGAGATGTTATAGGTTCAAATCCGTTTTGGAAATCACTTTTTATGATTTTGTTATCATCCATAAAATGTTATTTTTTAACTTTTATGAATATTAATTAACCATTGCATATAATATTTTGAATATTATTGAAACGAGTGTAAGTTTTTTTTCTTTATGTTTTTTTATTTTTTCTTCTAATTCTTTTAAATGCTCTGATATGATATGTTCATTGGCACATAAATCATGAATAATTCCAATTTCACAATATTCACATGATGTAACAAAATTTAAATCATCAAATTCTTTTTTACAAATACTACAATTTTCAGACGGTAAGGATTCCGCAAGGAATGGTTTTATCCATCCTTCTCTCCATAATACGCTTGTCAATACTCTACTATATTATATATTGCAATTTTTTTTTAAATTTACTGTTATTGTAATATTATTAATATTTAAATGGCATTTCGAAATCTTTTAATTTTACTTTTTTAATTTTTGTCTTGTATATTGCAAATGTGTCTCCATTATAATTGCATTTGATAATGGGAAAATTTGTTGGTTTTCCTTTAAATTTTATTATTTTATAATATTCTTTGATTTTTCTTGGTTTATACTTTATTTCTCCATCAATCATTTGTCTTTTTTTTCTCATAAATTTAAATGCAAGGATAATATGCCTATCACTATAAATTCCAAACATTTCTGTTATTAAAAAACATCTATCAATTTGATCATCTGGGACATAAATACTGTTACTTGTCCCAGATTTGGCCTCTATTGATAGTAGTATTGATTCTTTATTATTTACTGCAACTATATCTGGCAACCCTGTACTGGAACCACCTAATCTTCTTGCCATCCATTTGCCTATATTTAATTTTTTTACTAATTTGTGTTCAAAATTGTATCCTCTACTTCTTCGAATATTGGTCAATCGAATATATTTTTTATTTTGATAAACAAATAAATTTTTTTTTAAACAATATTTTTTCTTATAATCAGATTTTGCAATATTTTTTTACCTCTTTACTATTTATAACCATATGAAATTAGTTTTATTTATTAATGTCATATAGTGTTAATTTTGATAATGTTCAAGAATCATTAAATATATTTTCCAGATCAAATGAAACAAATTGAGAAATTAATAGAGAGACTTTGATAAAAGAAACAAGAGAAGTTATTTCCTTATGTAGTAAAGCAATAATTCTTTTACATAGTAATAAAATATTCAGAAGCTGGAATCATTGTTGGATAAATCCTCTTTGTTAATTAAAAATCTAAAGAATCATGTTATTTTTGATTTAGATCGTTATTTGTGGCCTGCTGAACAAGAATATGTTGAGGCTTTTATATTAAAAGAAATTGTGGATAGAAAACCTATTTTAAGTAGTTATGAATCAATAAATGTATCTTTAAATGCATATGTTACTGGATTATTAGATTGCATTGGTGAGATAAAACGAATGATTTATGATTATCTTAGAAAAAATAATATTGATTTTTCATTATCATTGTTTGAAATCATGCAATCTATTTATGATTTGATTTATCCTTTCTCTATTTATGATAATATTGTACCGGGAATAAGAAAAAAACTAGATGTTTCTAAAAGAATTATTGAAGATGTAAGAATTACAATGACAGAAGAATATCAACGAATTTCATTTTTAAATCAATTTAAAAATATTTCAAAACCAATAGTATACTTTCGCATATTATACTCTACATTAATTTAAATAGTGTTTTTATAAGTTTTTTAATTAATGTTGAATATATTTGAATAAATAAAAAATTAAATGAATTTTGCAAATGCTTCTGTAAGATGTTTATTTAATATATTCGACCAATTTACAAACCCTTCGGGAGTATCGGGATAATTTCTATAATGATTTACCAATATTTCATTCATATTTGCAGTATATTTTAAATCTTCTGCAAGTTTTTTATTTAAGTGTTCCTCTTATTAGCATACCAATTTTATCTACTGTACTAAATACTGGATGTTCTCCTTTGGTTATTTTTTCAATATCCATTTTTGATAAAAAGTGTTTCATTCCATAATTGATTTGCTCGTTAGTTAATTGCTGTAACATTCTTCTGAAAACTTCTAAACCTGGTGTTTTGTATCCGTATTCATTAATAAAATTCTTATTAAAATGCCATAAACCTGATTCGGATACATCATTTCTCTCAATCGCTTCTACTATATCTTTTCCTGCTATGGTTGCTGCAATTATGGCCGGACCAATACCTCCTGCATCCAATGGTTTTGGCATCCATGCTGAATCTCCAACCATTACATATCCATTTGCAACCAAACAATCGTTTTGTCTTCTTACTGAAACCTGCCATGTGCCCCATTCGTTTCCAATATCTTCTTCTTCTTTTGACAATTTTGGATTTTTAATTGCTGGATTTATATTGACATAGTCATCAATTAATTTTTTTAGATCTCTTTTATTTCCTGATTCTTTGTTTGTTTTATCAAAAAGCTTTTGTTGAACGCCCAATCCTATATTTACTTTATTTTTACCTTTGGGAAAAACCCACCCATATCCTCCAGGTGCTAATTTTTGATCTAGATGTATTATACAATAATCTGGGTCAAAAAAGGTTTTATCTTCTTGTCCTTCGTCAGAGTTAAAATCATAAATATATCTTCCTGTGGATTCCAGATCATTTCTATCAATTCGTCTTTGAATAAATGATTTTATTGGAAGGTTTGTTCTTAAAACAGATGTTACTCCAGTACAATCAACTACTACTTTTGCAGTTTTTTTAATAGTTTCTTTTGTTTTGGTATTTTCTCCTTCTATCCCTACTACATAATTGTTTTCTGTAAGTAATTTTCTTATTATTGTATTGTTAATTACTTCGACTCCTAAATTGATTGGCTTCTTTTAACTGCTTTTGAGGCAAGAGTTTTCTATTTAAAATAAATCCTTCGCCATCAAATGAAACTTTTGTTTCATGGTCTGGTGAAAAAGCTACCACTCCTTTAACAGGATGTTCGATTTCTGGAGAACCCCAAGAAATTTTTATCCTGTCTTTCATATAGTCTACTGTATTTTTTCCAACCGCATCACCACATATCCAACCAGAAATTGTTTTTCTACCTTGAATTTCTATTTCATTTCTATCAATTATTAATATCTTTAATCTTTGATTAGAATAATATGCTGCAGATGAAGCTACAATCATGCCTGCTAATCCTCCACCTGCTACTATGATATCGTAATCTGTTTTTGACAGGCTCATATTTTCTAAATCTTAGCTATAATAAAGGATAATTAAAGTTATGAGGTTAATATTCACCATTAAATATTATCCTTTTATTATTAATAGTGAAAGAAACACGAGGAGGTTTAGTAATTTAAAAGTGATAGTCAATGGCAAAAAGATAACCGGATATGAAAGCGTTAGATTATCTGATCTCTCGTTAATTACAATATCTGATTCAATAGATGAAAATCATAGGGCATATGTAAACTTTATTTCGTTCTTTAAATCACCAATTACTAGAAAAGCATATGTTATACGATTAAAAAATTATTTACGATCACCTTCAATTTCTTTTTCAACATTTGATGAATTGTTAAGCAGAGATTTGCGGATAATAGAACAAGGAATAATAGAATTGTTGATAGATATGCGCCATAGAAAAGAATTATCTTATAGTGCTCAGAATGTGTTTCTATCTGCTTTGACTCATTTTTTCTCTATTAATGATGTTATTATAAATCGTAAAAAGATAAAAAAATTTATGAGTGAATCAGAGAATAATGATGCATGTTTTTCTAAGAAGTAATTTTTATTGTATTATGATTCCTCTCTTTATTTCAACTCCCATACTTTTGAAGTTTTTCCATCTTTATCAATTTCATAAATGATATTCCAACCAAATTATTAAGAAAGCAAGATTGCCTGCTTTATCTGGAAATGGTGTTGAGAAAAATAGTGAGCCTTGAAATCTTATTTTACCATCTTGCAGGAAATGTCCAATGCCTTGCCCAGTCCAAGTGACCAACTCTCCATTTAGTGTTATAATAATGCCTTTACTTTCACCGTATAAGGTATTATCTGGTCTCATGAAAGACGAGTATGTTCCAATTTCAGATGATTTTACACTTCCTTTAATTGTATCATTTTCTGTAAAAGATGTCTCTAATTTGGGTAATGGCTGTAATTCCAATACTTTCATACCTTGAATCATTCCTTTTGATTCTATTACAGGATTGCCAAGGTTTACAAATTAAAAGTAGTTCATTGTTATTTGTCATGGAAGAAGAATGTGATTATGATTGAGTAACAAAATTTTCATTCTACTTGTGTGAAGCAAAGGCACCTGATAAAGCAAAAAACTGTTTATTGTTGTCATCAACATTCCAATGTGAATCAGGGTTGAAAGTTGTTTGATTTTGAAAACACTATCCAAGGTCATTTAAATGGAAGATTCTATTATTTTATTTAAATGAATCTAATAAAACTCTATACGATAAGAAATAGAGAATATATATCTTTATGATATGAAACTCTATCTCAAAATATATGTTTCTGTATGATTATTGAAAATTCCTTTTAAAGGAATATTTAAAAAATTTGTTAAATATGAATTATCATGACCATGTGTTTTTAACTTTCCATTAACACCCTTTTGTTTATTACATCAACGGGACTTCGATAGATTTTTGAATGAATAAGAACAAAAGCTAATAAATCATCGTAGCCTGACTATGAGATAGATTAATAAAAGTTATTTGTTGAGAAAATAGACAGACGATTTTGTAATGTAGTATGTTGATTAGCCAATTTCCTTTTTATTAGATCTCTTGCATAATTAGAATAAACAGCTATATTATCAGTGATTCTTCAATTTCTTGTCCTTTCATTGCTTTCGTATGAGAGATTATCTAAAAAACCACTGCTTTTCAAATCATTCACTGGACTAACAGTACAAGAATTTGATGATATTTACAATAAAGAATAACAAAAGGTATGAAAAACATGAAATACACCGCTTGTCCAAAAGAAAAGAATCGAGAAAGAGAAATAGGTGCAGGCAGACACTTTAAGCTGAATAAAAGGGATAGATTTGTAATGCTTTTGGGTGTACTACGTCTTAATAACCTACACGTTAGCTGGATTTCTCTTTGATTTGGATTAGAGTAACATTTGCAGAGACATACAAAAGATTGAAGGATTGGTAAGGCAAAAATAGATTTCTTGCATAATTAGAACACGTATCAAAATTTTATAGATTTTGTCAGTAATTTTTTATAATATTTATACTTTAATTTGCGCTTTACAATTGAGTGATGTCTACCTTTTAGAAATTTTTCTAATGGTGCTAATTATGCAAAAGATCCAATGTGTACCGATTCCACAAAAGATATACAAAATAACAAAGAGGCTGAAAACTCTAGAAGCAGTAGAGAAATATTTTCCAGGCTTTATGGCTTTCTGAAATATGGTACCGAAAAACAGATACCAAGACCTATTGACAAGAATAGAAGAAAGATATTCTACTCAGGTAAGAAGAAAAGACATACTGTCAAGAATCAGATTACGGTTAACAATCGTGGTTTTATCCTTCACAAAGTACACTATAAAAAAGGAAGAAAACATGACTATGATGTTTATAAAAAGAATCATCCTGTAATTCCAAAAGAGGTTGTTAATGTAGTTGATCTAGGGTATTTTGGCATAGAAAAGGATTTCCCAGAACAACTATCTGCACTACCATATAAAAAGAAAAGAAATCATTTTTATCACAAGAAGAAAAAGAGTACAATAAAATTCATTCTAAAAAGAGAATAATAGTAGAACATACTATCAGCAGATTGAAAAAGTACAGGATCATGAGCGATATCTTTAGAAACAAATTGAGAAAATATAACAAGGTGTCAGATATAGTTGCAGGCTTGATAAACTATAGAATATTAAATCATCAAACTAGAAATCGATATAGAATTCAGAAGGAATAGTCTAGATTGTTTCTAATTATGCAAGAGATCTAATCCATTTAGCTGTTTTAAAGAATGTCTAAAGATTTATAGAATTAAATCATCTTGGGGTGTTTTTATCATTACTTTGCTCGTTTGCTACCGTTCTGTGAATCTCATTTAATATTTTTTGTTGTTCTTGGATCATCTTATGGACATTTTCATCAATAATTTGCTCTTTTTCAATGGATTTATGAATTTCACGAATTAATAATGCTGCTTCTTCTGTTACATAAGCATGAAGTTTTTCGATTTGATAATGAGCCCTTTTGTCTGCCCTTCTATGTAAAATTAGTATTAGAATACCCAATGAAAATCCTATTGCTATGTCAACTGCTTTATCAAGCAGAAAATCAAAATATTCAATCAATGATATGGAGAAATTTAATACATATAAAAAGTTTTAAAAAATGAATTACATCAGCAAAATATATCGAATAAGTTATATTACTTTTGTAAAATCATTTTGTAATTCTAATTTATTATGTAGTCTTTTAATAATTAAAATAGATTTTAATAATATGTTTTCCAACTAAAAATAATTATATACAGTAGCTAGCGAATAAACCGATGATAAAATACATCTATACAGTAGCTAACAATGGAGAATAACACAGAGAATGAGTAACGAATCTAGTTTTAGCAAGACAGATAGATTATTAATCATTTTACTATTTTACCGATATTAAAAATATAGTTTATAGATTGCCAATTTATTTTTTCAATCCTCAGAGAAAGAATGTTGAGATCTTCCTCTGAGACATATGCCATAATTGTCTATGTAGTAATGATACATCTATAGTTAGTTAGTGACGAATTGCATTGCTTACCTTCGTAGAAATAAAAATTTGCTTTTGCGAATAAAAGGATTTTGATTAAAAGTTCTTAATATTTTTTTTGATATATCATTCTTCGTTGATTCTCGCTTTCTATTTTTAAAATTGTAAGTCTTTAAATTATCTTATGGTATAATACACTGCGTAATACATGTTAGTATTGTATGTAAAAGTTATGAAAAATATAAAAAATATCCTAAATTTAAAAGTAATTGGATTTACTTTATATCCACGGCAGCACAAAAAAATCTCCTGTAATAAATTTTTAAAAATAGAGATGATATAGCATGTAATCATATGTAAAAGAATCAATAGAGTATCCAACCAATTTTGTTAATGCATTTGATAAACTACATGAACAAAGAAGAAAACTGTTTAAAATTCGGAGATTGATGAATTGCTTTCTCTTTCCGATAAAAAAATATATGTATTGTTAATAAGTCACAAAATAATAATAAATTTCATATATTCTATTTTTGCACAATTTTGTCTTGATTCTTTGTAATATTCGATATTTTATATATGTTAAAAGCCCCAGATTCAGTATCATTTAAGACTAGGATTTGAGAATTGCGATCATAATTGTATACTCCTGAAGTTGAAATCAATTGTTCTTGTTGATTAACTGTTGTTTTTCCTATTGTGGTATTATTCTATCAATAGAAAAAAGAGTAGTCCCATTAATGGGTATTACAATAGTTGATATTCCTGACATTACCATTTACCATCTAAATGTAAGGGATAATTATGTATCTCTAATGAGATAAATTGTAATAGCGGTAGAGATAATTGTGGTAGTTTAAATGCATCTCTGATCCAGCATATATTGTAGATGTACATCCATTATTATTTTCTCTAATATTATGATAAATAAAATGCTAATTCTAAATACCAAACCTTTAAAATTAAAAAATCCATGATTTTCCAATCATTGAAGTATATTCCATCGCAATTATACAAAATTTTATAATGATGTGGTTTAGTTATATGTTATTAAAATTGATATCTATTCTGCAAATCGAAAAAGGTATTCTTTGGTTCTTTTATGCGGTGACGTCAATGTATCTAGGATCCTGCTCTAGTGAAACTGTTTGCATAACAATCAATTTATTTGTGTTTTAAGTATATTTGTTTTCAAAAATATAAAGGAGATGTTTGTTAGGCTTATCTGGTATACATAACAACAACGATCAATTGGTATGATATATTGCAATGGTAATAATCTTTTATGTCCAATAGAATAGAGCCAAAATTTGGTCAGCCCTATTAGGCATGTGCAAATGTCATGTATAGTTACACTGCATTGTTTATTCACAGTTGAATTTTGCAATTGCATTATTCTATTAAATCTCCAAGCGGCATATTATTCTAGTAACTTTTCTCGACTGTGTTCTATTCTCTCATCTATATTATAGAAGCATTTATTCTATCAGTCGATTTTGCTGCAATTATATCTATTTGATACTACTTTTTGCAGATACCTTTTACGTCTCGATTCAAATGCGACTATACGGCCCCATCCACCTGAGGTACTTAGAACCTGTCAAGAATAATGCCTGATATGGTGATATTAATATTAGCAGAATAAGACTTATTCATCTAATACTTCATCAACAAAACACCATTCCCAGTTTTCACCTGGTTGGAATGATTTTATTATAGGATGTTTTGTTTGGTGAAAATGTTTTGTTGCATGTTTATTCGGAGATGAATCACAACAGCCTACGTGTCCACAGCTTAAACATAAACGCAAATGGACCCATCCAGAACCTATTTGTAAGCATTCCTCACAGCCGTTTGGGGTCCTTGGTTTTATCCTTTGATTTACTTGTGCAAAATGTCTACATAACGAATTATCTATACTTTCCATTATATTGTATATATCAACAGTCTGCCTTATAGGATTATAATTATGTCCATAGAGAAAATTTTTGCAAAAATCTTCTTATCATAGTTTTTTCACATTCCTATTGGAAATATGTGATAAGTGATATGAAACCTGTAATCCTGATAGTAGACGATGATCCACACCTGTTAAAATCCATTGAACGTGATTTAAAGAAGCAATACAGTAATCTTTTTCACATACTTTTAGTAGATTCTGGTCGCCAGGGTCTTGAAATAATAGAGCAGTTAAAGTTACACAATGAAGTTATCGCGTTATTTATAGTAGACTAGAGAATGCCTGAAATTACTGGTGTTGAATTCTTGGAAAAAACTATGGATATTTTTCCTGGGGCAAGACGGGTGTTACCTACCGATTATGGTGATACAGATGTAATTATGCAGTCAATCAATAAAGTGAAAGTCGATTTTTATTTAACCAAACTTTGTGAACCGCCTGAAATATTTCTTTACCCTTCTCTAAATGATATTCTTGATGACTGGTGACCTTCATACCGTCTAGCGTTTGAAGGTATTAAAGTTATATCTGAAAAATGGTCGCCGAGATCCACCGAGATAAAATAATTTTTAGCCAGAAATGGCATACCTTATCAATGGCTAGATATAGAAAGTGATGAAGAGTCTCACCGTTTATACCGACTTACATT
>CAWISD010000079.1:0-11194 GCA_963838615.1 uncultured Nitrososphaeraceae archaeon | reverse complement strand
CCAAAATATAGTCAAATTTATCATGGGCTCCAGGGTTTGATTCGGGTAGGTTAATGGGCTTGATTATTTTAATAATTTTAGCAGGATATATTAAATTACTTTATTATAAAACAGTTAAATAAAAACTGAATTGAATTTACTGTAACATTTGATATAGTAACTACAATAAGAATGACAGATAACAACCAAGTATCATAATTTGGTTAAATTTAAGTTTTATCTTTTTTATTTTTATGATCCCTTGTTTACTTTTTTCTATAGTTATTTTTATTGCATATTGATATTTGAAATGGCATATACCAAAAAATTCATTACTAGATAAATATATTTTATTAACAATGACTAATTTAAAAGCAGGTTTTCTTTAAGTGAATGAAAAATATGCTGAAACTTTTAAAGATGGAGATTTACTTGCCTCTCCAGTTAAAAAAATAGCAGTTTTATCATGTATGGATACTAGAATATCAATAAATGATATTTTAGGATTAAAGTTAGGGGATGCTCATGTTATTAGAAATGCAGGAGGAATTGCAACAGATGATGCAATACGTTCACTTATAATTTCACATGACTTTTGGGAACAGAAGAATTTATTGTCATAAATCATACTGATTGTGGAATGCTAAAATTCAAAGATGAATATCTGCAAAAAAAAATTTCAGAAAAATTTAATATTAATGCTTCTAGTCTAAAATTTTACTTCTTTCCTGATTTAGAGGAAAATGTCAGAGAACAAATAAAAAAGTAAAGCTATCGCCATTCTTTCCAAATGTTCCAATTCATGGCTATGTTTATAATGTAAAACAGGAAAGCTGAAACAATGTTGTGTAAATTAAAATTTTGGTAAGAATTTAAAGAAAAATTACCAATAATATCCCAAAACATCTAAAACTTATTACTTTCGGAGTAGGGCTTGTCATTACATTCGGAGATTATTTGACAACTAGATTAATTAAATTTTCAGCAAAAGTATATGTCGAATTGTGCTATTACCCATAAAATCAGAAGATAAGATAATAGTTTAACAGAACAAATACAATTTTTGAAACATAAGGTTTCAGATACTGTGTAATAATTTCAATTTTTCTTTTTAAATTTATAGTATCTTCCAAACTATAGGAGGATGAGGATATTCCAGTTGGAATAATAGGGCTGTTGGGATTTTCCTTAAACTCTTGTTTGTTTGACTTGTTCTTACTATCATAATGCTGAAATTCATTGTCTAATGTTCTCTTTACCTCTATCATAACCCTTTATATCAAAATCTCGTTTTTTTGAAATAAAAGCATTTTTATAAACCCGTGAATGGAGTGGAGGGAATGGGATTTGAACCCATGACCACCTGCGTGTAAGGCAGGTATCCTAACCAGTCTAGACAACCCCTCCAAAAAATATTTAAAATTGTAATGATCTAATGTTATTAAATGTTTGTTTTAATTTAATTTCAATAGTATTCTAAATTGTTGTTGTTATATTTTGATATTAAAGTTAATGTTTTGATTAAACATCTGCATATAATGAAAACTCGTGAGGATGAGGTCTGATAGTTACGTCTTGATGATCCTTTACTTCTTGTAAGATTATCGAATCTATGATTTCGTCATCAAAAATTGGTTTTAGAAATTCTCTATCATTACTTAACTCTTCATATGCTTCTCGAAGAGTCGCCGGTAATTGCTTGATTCCTAGGTCCATTCTACGTTGAGATGTCATTTTAAATATATCTTCGTCTATTGGATCAGGAACTGGTATCTTTTTCTTTATTCCATCTAGACCAGCAGAAATTATTGCAGAAAAAGCTAAATAGGGATTGCAGGAAGGATCCGGAGCTCTGAATTCTATTCTTTTCATGTATGCAAATCTTTCTCCTTTAAAATGAGCTGCATTTCTAATAATTGCTGATCTGTTACCAGTACTCCATGCAATGTATACTGGTGCTTCATATCCAGGAACTAATCTTCGGTATGAATTTGTTGTAGGTGCCACTATTGCTGCAAGAGCAGGTGCATGATTTAAAATACCTGCCGCAAAATATCTGGCTGTTTGGGACATTTCCGCATATGTATCATTGACATCAAAAAATAGATTTTTCTCTTTATCCCATAAACTAACGTTAACATGCATACCTGATCCATTATCTAATGCTATGGGCTTTGGCATCATAGTTGCAATCATGCCATGTTTTTTTGCTATATTTTTTACAATATATTTATAACTTTGAACAGAATCTGCAGCATTTACTAATGTATCAAATCTGATATCAATTTCGCATTGGCCTGCAGTTGCAACCTCATGATGATGCGCATCACAAATGATTCCAAAATTATTACTAAGTACATCTACACATTCATTTCTATATTCCATAAGAGTATCACCAGGGGCACTAGGAAGATATCCCTCCTTTAGTCTTAGTGCATATCCTACTCCTTCGGTAGACCATGGGGCTTCTTTAGATATTATATTATAACTTTGAGATCTATATGGTGTCATTGTATTTACTTCTAATTTATCAAAAACAAAAAATTCTACTTCTGGGCCCCAAAAGGAGTTGTGATATCCTTGTTCTTTTACATATTCTTGTGCTCTCTTTGCAATGCCTCTTGGATCTTTTTTATACTGCTCTCGTATTTTTCCTCCATTTAGTATATCACATAAAAGTCGTGCTGTTTTATCTTTTGTTATCCATGGAATAATAGCATAAGTTGATGGATCTGGTCTTATTATAAGGTCAGATTCGTGTATATCTGTAAATCCTCTTATTGAGGAGCCATCTAATTTTGGCAATCCATATTCAAAATCCTCTATGTTGAACATATTTGCAGCCATTGTTGTATGATGGAATCTACCGGTTAATCCAGTAAATTGGAGATCAAGAAATTTAATTTCCTCATCCTTTAATTTCCTCATTGTTTGTTCTGCTGTGAAATTCAAAGTCTCAATCTTTCCATCTATAACTTTATATGGCAATTAAATATTCGATATTATAAAATTAAAGCCTCTAATTAAGCTTATCATATTAATATATAACAAGGAAAATACCATGGGATTTGATAATAAAATTGATTTTATAAGTATCGAGGAAGTTTTTAATACTTTAAAAAGAGAGATACAACTTACTACTGGTCCTCAATCTATCGAACCTAATTTTTATCAAAATATATCTAATTTGATCTCTATGTTGAAAGATGACGATGTCGAAAAAGAAGATGAGAGAAGAAGAAGAGGGAGAAAACATAACAACAATTAAAAGAGAAAAAATATCTGATCAAATTAAAAATAATCTATTAGATTTATTTATTAAATCAGTTACGTTGTTATTTATCTATAGATGTAAGAAAACTTTTAATATAAATAAAACAAAAGGAACTTTTGATTATTCTAATTTAACTGATGAAGAAAAATTTGTTTTTTACGGTAATAGGGAAAGAGAGCATAGAATCAATATTGTTTTACATACCCTGTTAGAGGGAAAACCTAAAACTTTAGAAAAAATAGTCTCCTCGATTAATGAAAATTGTATTATTTTAAGATTTTTGGATTCGATGGAGCAATTTGTCGGTGTAAACATGAATAAATATGGGCCATTTAAAAAAGATGATATTGCAATTTTACCTTTTGAGAATGCTAGATCGATTATTGAAAATAATAAAGCTATCGAGATTCATATAATCGATTAACTTTTAGTTTGTGGATCCATTTCTTTACTTTTGTTTACTTTTTATCATCATATTTAATGAAATTTACTTTTTATCTTTATCTTCATGTTTTATATAATATTCTGATAATCTTTTTGAATAACAAACACCGCACAGATATTCTGAAATATCCCATTCTGGCATAGCAACATATTTAAAATCTTTAATCTCTTTGCCACATATTCTACATTTAGTTTGGCTTCTCCCTAATCCCATCCTCTCGTAGCAATAAAAATATCTGAAATAAAAATTATGACATTACGACATATGTATTTATTGTATTTTTATTTATTTTTTAAAATTATTTTTCCTTTAATTAAAAAATTGATGTATTTATATTATTTCTTTTTATTTTCGTAAAAGAAATTAATAGGGGGATTTTTATAGAATTGATGTCGATATGAAGTATGATAGTACTGACAAAACAGCATTTTATGCAATTATGGGATTTACAATTTTAACTGGAGTGGTATGTCTATTTCCTTTTTGCTGCAGTTACTCCAAAACCGGGAGTAGTTGACTCAATTTATAGGGCTGAGCTTCCACCACAAACTGCAGCGAGTGCTACCGCAAATAAAACTGCTTCTGTTCCTAGTGGACCTTCAGTAGCACTAGCAATACCCGCCGGTGCATCAACTCAGGGAAATCCCGCATATAGTCCCGCAACACTATCTATTAAAAAGGGCGATATAGTTACAGTAACAAATAAAGATACTGCTCCACATACAGTAACAAGCGGTTCTAGTGCTACTGATCCAAAAAACGGTAAATTATTTGATTCTGGCCTTATAATGCCTGGAAAATCTGCAAAAGTAAATACTGCAAGTCTTGCCCCTGGGACCTATCCTTTCCATTGTACTGTGCACACATATATGACTGGAACCCTCACTGTTAAAGCATAATTTTTTTTCTTTTTCTTTAAATTATATAATGTGTAAAATGTATTTTTTTAGTATAAATATTTAATAATTTTAATTGTAATATGCATCTTCTACTTCTACATCCATTGATTAATCAAAGTTTGCTAAAAAAGTTTCAATATATATAAAAGGTGCTTCAACTCAAAGGAAATCCAAGTTATGGACCAGATCCATGCTATGGCTATTAGCGATGGGTTAATTAATGAAATAATAAAGATAATGCTCTCAATACCTCCTCTACCAGAGCGAACTGGTGCTAACGATCCTAATGCCGAAAACTTTTCGATTCGGGTATCTTATCTCCATATGCAAGTCCTGCTAGTAAATTAGGAAATAGCGAACACCCGGTATTTTTCAAACCATCCTTTTATATGGAAAAATAACTATCTCTTAACTTTTGTTAATATCTTATTTATTTTTATTAATTTAAAACTATTTGGATAAAATTATTATAAATAATAAAATTATTATAATTTTAATCTGGACATTTTATAATATTTATAAATATAACAGCGTTATTATGCCTAATATTTATATAATGTATTTTTATTAAATAATTTATGTCATTTCTGAGTATAAAAGATCTGCATGTCAATATAGATGATAAAGAAATTCTTAACGGAGTTAATTTGGATGTAAATAAGGGTGAAGTTCATGCCATCATGGGATTAAATGGATCAGGAAAAAGTACATTAGCTAATGTTCTACTAGGCCATCCTCGTTATTCTGTAATCAAGGGAGATATTCTAGTCAATGATGAAAGTATTCTAAAGTTAAAAACTGATGAACGAGCAAAAAAGGGATTATTTTTGGGATTTCAGTATCCGACTGAAGTATCTGGAGTAGGTTACAGTCATTTTTTACGTAATGCATATAATTTATTAACTAAAAGTCTTGCCGAAGAGCAAAAAAATAGAGAAGTTTTCATAACAGTAAAGGAATTCCATGAATATTTAAAAAAAAATCTAGATAATGTTGGATTAGATCCAACCTTTTTGAGCAGATATCTTAATGAAGGTTTTTCAGGAGGAGAAAAAAAGAGATCAGAAGTGATGCAAATGCTGGTTTTGAGACCAAATCTTGCAATTCTTGATGAACCTGATTCTGGGTTGGATATTGATGCCGTAAAATCAGTTGCAGAAGCTATTAATAAATTGATAGAAACAGGGGCTGGTGTAATTGTTATTACTCATTATGCAAGAATATTGCGATTTCTTGGCAAATTAGATAAGATTCATGTAATGTCCAAAGGGCGAATTATTAAAACTGCAGGCAGAGAATTGTCTGAGGAATTGGAAGTAAAAGGTTATTCATGGTTAGGATTAACTGATGACTTGAAATAATTTCTTTGTTTTTTATTATTATTTACTTAAAACTATTTATTAATTTAAACTGTCAATTAAATTATGGTAGATATAGATGAAAAAGATGTTAATGTTAATATTGATCATGAAATAAATAATTCAAGAAAAAATAATAGCAATGAACTTGATAAAATTAACAATGATGTAAATAATACTACTGTTGTCTCCTCATCTGAAACAAGTAAACAAGAACAAGGTGTTAATTCTTCTATAGATGATCAAATAAAAGAAAATAAAGAAAAATTTTTTAGTTTTACTTTTTATAAGGTTGATCCCAAATGGCGTTGGTTAAATGAAATAGGTAAAGATGAATCATCGACAGAATTTCTTGAATTATTAAAAACTGCTAATACAAAAATGAAAGTCAAGACCTATTCTACAATTGGTTTAAGACATGATTCTGAATTTATGATTTGGACAATTTCATCATCATTAGAAAATATCCAAGTTTTTTCATCAAAAATATATTCAACTATTTTAGGAAAATATGTAGAGCCTACCTGTACCTTTCTATCACTTACAAGAAAATCCATTTATTCAAACCAAGTTAAACCGGGATTTGAGCGCGAAAATGAAACCCCATTAAAATATTTAGTGGTTTATCCATTTATTAAATCACGAGAATGGTATCTTTTACCACTTGATAAAAGGAAACAAATGATGGATGAACATATAAAAGTAGGTAGAAAATATCCCGAGATTCGACGGAATACTACTTATTCATTTGGAATTGGAGATCAGGATTTTATGTTAGCTTTTGAAACCGATGATCTTTCAATGTTTCAAAATCTTATAATGGATTTACGCGAAACACAACTTAGCAAATATATTTTAAAAGATTTGCCAATGATTCCATGTGTTTTAAAGAATATGGATGAAATAATAAAAAGTCTAGGATAATTAATTTGGAAAATATTTTCTTTTTCTTTAAATTAAAAATATTTTAATAACATGTAATCTATCTTAATTTATTGTTTTATATATTCTCTCCTTCTCTTTCATTTGAGAACAATTTATCATTTGAAAAATCTCATTTACATGCATCATCCAGTTACTCTGGTCTGTCCTCGCATCATCATCATCATCATCACCTAATGCATCATTTTCTTCTTCATCTCAATCCTCATCATCCATCTACATTATCTAAAACAGAGTCTATTAATCACGATTTTCTTCATCATCATCATCATCATCTGATACAACGATCTCAATCAAATTCATATTATGTTGCAGCATTAAAAGAATGGGCTATTGTATGTAAAGCAATAGAGGATGGAAAACAAGTTTTATTATTTAGAAAAGGAGGTATTATGGAATATCGTAATGGCTTTGAACTTAAACATAAAAATTTTTTTCTGTTTCCTACATTTGAACATCAATCTATAGATTCTATTCGAAATGAATATAAGATAGAATTAGAAAGTTTGGAAAACCAACATAATAATAAGATAAACAAAGATAATCATGAGAAATAATCAGAAAACCAAAATACAATAAATATTAATTTATTTGTAGAAGTAACATATTTTAATGAAATAAACGATATAAACAAATTAGAAAAATTAGAAAAATTTCATATTTGGAATCTTGATTATGTAAAAATGAGATTTAATTATAATCCTAAAAAACCCCTTTATTTAATGTTGTTACGAACATACAAATTAAATGATTCAATTAAAATTCATAATAAGCCAGAATGGTCTGGTTGTAAATCTTGGATTCAAATTGATCTAGGAGATAAGACATTAGAAAACTATTCTACAATTGATTCATTTCAAAATTTTGAATATCTAAAATCAATTAGTAAACCTTGTATAGATGATATTACTTTTAATAACATAACCGAAGAAATAAGGAGTATAATTAAATGAAATACCGTAATTTAGGCAATAGTGGAATTAAAGTTAGCGAAATTGGATTTGGAACTTGGACTTTGGGTTTAGATTGGTGGGGAAAAAAACTTGAAGAAGATGAATCCATCAAGTTGTTAAAACATGCTTATGATTTGGGAATTAATTTTTTTGAAACTGCTGATATGTATGGAAAAGGTAAAAGCGAAAAAATATTATCAAAAGCATTTAAAGATATGCGTAATGACGTAATTTATTCTACAAAATGGGGTTATGATATGTATGGCGCTGAACAAATTGGGCATAATGAAATTCCCCAAAAACACAATATCGATTTTTTAAATTTTGCATTGACAGAAAGCATGAAACGACTACAGACTGATTTTATTGATGTCTATAGTTTACATAATCCCAAAATGGATGCAATAAAAAATGATTTGTTGTTTGATGAATTGGATAATTTAGTGAAATCTGGAAAAATTAAAAGCCATGGTGTTGCTTTAGGTCCTGCTATAGGATGGAAAGATGAAGGACTATATGCGATTGAAAATAGAAACATAGTTAGTTTACAAACTGTATATAATATATTAGAACAAGATCCTGGACGTGCATTTTTTAATGCTATTGATAAAAAAAATAAATAAGGTAGGAATAATGGTAAGAGTTCCAGATGCTTCTGGTGTTTTGACTGGAAAAGTGAATGCAAGTACTGTTATGGATAAAAATGATCATAGAAGTATTAGAAAAAAAGAATGGATTGTTCAATCATTGAAAAAAATAGAAAAACTTAAACCAATTGCTGATTCTCATGGATGGAATATTACTGAAATAGCTATTAAATATATATTATCTCAAGAACAAGTTTCTGTTGTATTACCAACTGTTACCAGTATTGAAGAGATAGATGTGTTTGCTCAATTGTCTGATGGAAATTATTTAAATACAGAATGAGAAAAAAGACATTGAACAAATGTATGAAAATAATTTTTATTTGCCGGATATTAGCTTAATATTTTATTTATTTTTTTTATAAAAATAAATATTTATTATAAAGATAGTAAGGCGCTATAAAGTTAAAAAAAATTTTATATTCTGAATATTTCAATATTAAGTCTAAATTATCCAAACTTATCCAAATTATTGAACTTTACCAAGCGATCTTATTCAAAATATCTTACGCGTTCCTTTTTAAATTCCCTTGAACTAAATAATATTTTATAATTTTCAATTCCAATTACTGTTGAAATTTCTTTAGCTATTTTTTCTGCAGCTTCTATTGTTCTTGCATGTATCATACTAAAAAGATTGAATTCCCAATCTGGATATACTAGGACGCCTATAACAATGACTTACTTGTGGAAATGATGCAATCTTTAAACCTTTTTCGTCTACTTTCTCTTCTGGAATTTTCCAAACTATCATACCATTTGCTGTAAACCCTGCTTGTCTATGTCTTAATATAGCAGCAAATCTTCTCATTATTCCAATATTTTCATATTCTTTAATTTTGTTAAAAAGTTCTGATGAAGAAATTCCTAAATTTTCGGCAATCGTTTTGAAAGGCTCTTTTATTATTTCTATATCTTTTTGTAATTGTCTGATATATTCCTTGTCTAATTCCTGATATTTTTTCACTTTTTGTTTCCAAATTTTTAACATCATCATTAGGATTGGGTTTTTCAGGATCATCATTTACCATATCTAATTTTACGCCAATTTTATACATTTTTAGCGTTGGAATACCCTATATTTTAAAACTCCATCTAGTGCGGCCATTTTGTCAAGATCCGCTTTCATATCTCCATCGGGTGGAACAGCAAGTGTAAACCATACATTATATTCATGATTTCTTTCATAATTATGGCTTACACCTGGATGTTTATTTATTTCGTTAGCAACATTATCTATTTTATTTTCTATCTACTGCAAATGCTACCAACGCACTTTTGTATCCAAGTTTTCTTGTATCAAATATAGCACTTATTTGTCTGATTATTCCAATATCTTTTAATATTTTTATTCTTTGAATAATTTCGTTCTTCTGATATATGATATTTTTTTGCTAATTCTAAAAATGGCTTATCAGCCAAGGGGAATGACCATTGAATATCATTTAATATTTGTTTATCTATATTATCTAATTCATGAATTAGCATAATAATATATTTACAATGCTTTTAATCAATTAATAAAAATGTATCCTTATCTTTCTATTTATATACATAAATTTATAAATTTTATAGGAATTCTAATACACAAGTTTAAAAGAGGTTATTATTTTAATAAAAACTACAGGGGCTATCGTCTAGCTTGGTAGGATACCATCCACTTCTTTGTGGGTATAAGCCCGGGGCGCTGGCGGTCGAGGGTTCGAGTCCCTCTGGCCCCATATTATATACGAGTTGATATACCTCAATAAAATATACAAATTGAATTTGTCATATGCAAACTATTTGTAAATTGATTTTAGTAGATGGTGTTTAGATATGTTACTCCAAATAATCATACATTACTTATCGATTTATTCGTTTTATAAAAGATATAATAGAATCTTATCCAACACAAAAACAATCAATAAAAAAGGTTGAATGAATAATAAATATTGACCTCGTTTTTTCATCAAACTGATTGCTATTACAATCGACTTGTCTCTTTACAAAGTCAATATTTGACTTACAAATTATAATACGAATCTTAAATATTTGAATTTATTAAATTAATTCTGTTATAATATTCTTATCTATTATTTGATAAAATTATACTTATAATTATTATTTTCTTTATTCTATCATCATTTTCAATATTAAAAAATATACTTGATGATATATAATCTTCTGATATTAGATAATTTTCTTAGTTATGAAAATATTATTTTTTATATCTTTAACAAATATAATAAGATGATATTTTTATACTTAATTTCAAACAAATAAACATACCAATTGTCTGATCCTCTTGAGCATTCTTAGCCTCCCATATAACAAAACAATTTGTAATTCTGGATGAGAATATCAGTGTAGCAAATGCAGTTAGTCAAATGCATTCCAAAAAAGTAGAAACAATAATTGTCCAAACAAAAGATGAAAAGGAATTTGGAGTAATAACAGATAGTGATATCTTAGATAAGGTTGTAATCAAAGGCATTGATTCAGATGAAATTTTTCTAAAAGATATAATGAGTTATCCAGCTGTAACATTATCAGCAAAATCAACTGTTCATGAAGTTTAGAAATAATGAGAATAAAAAAAATAAAACGAGTTCTAAGAATTAACCAAGATAATCCTGAGGAGATAATAGGCATTGTAACTCAAGCAACATTAGCCAATGCCATAAGAACATCAGTTTTAGAGAGAACCTTTGTCCC
>CAWISD010000078.1:0-65073 GCA_963838615.1 uncultured Nitrososphaeraceae archaeon | reverse complement strand
CTCGTAAAGGGGTTATCTCTATGACACGTTATCACGTTACCATTTCTAGCCCTAATCGTGATATGATGCTAGATCTGGTAAGAAAGCTCAAAATACAGGTCTTTGATCATGGGGTAAAAAAGACTGCTGAAGAAGGTTATAACGTAGATGCACTTGTTGAAGACCAAGATATTAATACATTAGAGACAAAAGGCTATAGAGTCCGCCGAAATCATGATGCGGATGAATCTGGAAAAACACGTCAACAAGAGGTTAGGCCAACAAAATCGATATTCTAAAACCGAGTCCAAGACAAATCGTCCAGCCAGTGAGATAGGTGGTGTATCATATCTTAATATAGATGAGGTAGAATCTGCTCTAGAACAATCTGCATCTCCTCCAAATAATGATTTTACTGAACTAATAACACTTCCAAATCCTACATGGGAAAGAAGACAGAGTCATGCTATTAAGATGGGCAAAGGATCCGAGCCTAATCGCACTGGAGTATACTTTATAGGAGGTGTTCATGCTCGAGAATGGGGCAGTTCTGACATTTTAGTTAATTTTATAGAAAAGGTTTCACAGGCCTATCAAACCAATACGGGCCTCGACTTTGGCGGAAAGAGTTTCACATCATCTCAAATTCAAGATATAATAAATGGATTGGATATATTCATCTTTCCACAAGTAAATCCCGATGGTAGGTATCAAAGTATGACGGCAGATGCCATGTGGCGTAAGAACCGAAGGCCTGCATCTTTAGACCATCCAGATTGCATTGGAGTAGACATTAATCGTAATTATAATTTTCTTTGGAATTATCCAACATATTTCAGTCCTGATGCAGGAGTTCAAAATTCTACAGATCCTTGTGATTATCAGGTATATATTGGTCCAGCAGCAGCATCAGAACCAGAGACTAAAAATGTCATTTGGATAATGGATAATAATCCCGGCATTGTTTTTTTATAGATATACACAGTTATGGAGAAGACATATTATGTAATTGGGGAGATGCCGAAGATCAAACAACAGATCCAAATATGAATTTTAAAAATCCTGAATATGACGGAAAGCGAGGTGTTGATCCATATAAAGAATTTATACCAACAACTGATAAATCTACAGGAGTGTATTTAGCTCAATCGATGGCATCAGCAATCCAAGCAGTACATGGACGGACATATACAGTGGAACAAGAATATTCGCTATATCCAACTTCAGGCACCTCTGAGGATTACTCTTTCAGTCGATACTTTATTGACAATAATAATGAAAAGATCTTTCATATACAATTGAATGGGGTAGACCCAATAATCCTACACCGTTTCATCCACCATACCCTGAAATGCAGAACATCATTCAAGAGATCACCGCAAGTCTGATACAATTTTGTATCGATATATTGCATGTAATAGAATCAACCAAGTATAGGTAAAACTATTAACAAATATATGATCGTGGACAGATAGAAGGATCTATTCTTATTCGGTATTTCCATATATTTTCATTTTTCCATCGAGTTGTCACAAGGAATATAAAGTCATTTTGTATAAAAGCAACAAACTAATTTTAATAATCTCCACAGTTTTTGTGCATTAACTACGGTAGCATATTTCGATCGCAATTGGATAATGAATAGATCTCTTGCATAATTAGAAACAATCTAGACTATTCCTTCTGGATTCTATATCGATTTCTAGTTCTGATGATTTAATATTCTATAGTTTACCAGACCTGCAACTATATCTGACACCTTGTTATATTTTCTCAATTTATTTCTAAATATATCACTCATTATCCTGTACTTTTTCAATCTGCTGATAGTATGTTCTACCACTATTCTCTTTTTTGAATGAATTTTGTTATACTCTTTTTCTTCTTGTGATAAATCTCTGGTTTCTTTTCTTTTTATATGGTAAGTGCAGATAGTTGTTCTGGGAAATCCTTTTCTACTACCAAGATATCCTAGATCAACTACATTAACAACTTGTTTTGGAATGACAGGATGATTCTTTTTATAAATATCATAATCATGTCTTCTTCCTTTCTTATAGCCTACTTTATGAAGGATATAACCACGATTGTTAACCGTAATCTGATTCTTTACAGTATGTCTTTTCTTCTTCCTGAATAGTACATCTTTCTTCTTTTCTTATCTACAGGTCTTGGAATCTGCTGTTCTGTAGAATCTATGAAAGCAAGAAAGCCTGGAAAATATTTCTCTACTTCTTCTGGAGTTTTTAGCCTCTTTGTTATGTTGTATGTCTTCTGTGGAATTGGTACACATTGTCTTATCAATCCTTCAATCTTTTGAATATCTCTGCAGATGTTGCTTTGATCTAAATCAAAGAGAAAGCCAGCTAAAGTGTAAGTTATGTAAAGACGATAATACACTAAAAGCATTAGAAATCTATTTTTTACATCTAGTTTGAAATGTCTGCCTGCACCTAATTCTTTCTTTTTCTATTATCTTTTCTTTTGGATGATAAACGCTTGTATCTCATGTTTTTCATATCTTTTTGCTATCTCTTTATCATAAATATCATCAAATTCTTGTACTGTAAGACCAGTGAATGATTTGAAAAGTAATGGTTTTTTGGATAACCTCTCGTATGAAAGCAAAGAGAGAACAGGTTAATGAGGAACTACTGGTCATAAAGCTGTTTGCTAGTAATTATGCAAGAGATCTATTATACAAAATTTCTATGTACCATCTCAATAATAAATAATTTTGTTTGATTTAATGCACTTTTTGAGTTTTAAATTTATTAATAGAATTGACATTCATCTTAAAATATTAATTTATAAATATTATTTCTGTAAATTATAAAAAGTGGAGATTAAAGAAATTTTATACGACGAGATTGATAAGATAGGTAAAAATCATATTAGAACTCTGTTAACAAATGATATTTCTAATTCCAAAACTATAATTGATTTACTTTTAAATAATTGTTCAAATTTGATAAATAAAGATAATACTTATGAAGATGAATTTGTGTGCTTTAGCGAAGCATTATTGCATTTTATATTAACCATGTCTATGATTCCTGCAGAGCGAAAAATTAGTATAGATGATATTCCAGTTGATATACTAGTTCCCAACTCTAAAAATCTTAAAATGGATAATGATAATGCAATAATAATACATTTTTTAAAAGATAGAAACGAAAACATTAACGAAACAATTACAAAATTATCCTCTATACAAAAAAATACAAACAATATATGGATAGTTTCCTCTCTTCGTCTTCTTCTTCTCCTTTATTGAAAAATATTGATTTAGATATTCATACCTTTGTTGTTACTCCATCTCATCTATTCCTAACTACTACTAACTAATAATCATATCAACACGATAGTAGATTTATTTTTCCTTTTTCTGAAATTTTAATTAAAATTGATGAATTTTTAAAAAAAATTAATTATAGTGGACTTAAAATATTTTAATATATTGATTGTTCTAATTTGTATGTACTCTTATCTATTTTTCCTTATTTAAATCACAATCAATTTACAAATATTTTAGAGAGGATATACATATTGAAGAAGGTAGAAAATAGGAGAAAAAGGAGAAGGAGAATAAAAAGAAGGAAAGGAAGAAAAAATATTTAATAGAGTTTCATGGATCTAAATCTCAATACGAAGAAATTAAAAACTATTTTGATAATTTACCATTTGATTTAATTATTTTCGGATTGCGATTTTCATATAATAGAAATAAAGCAACTGTTGGGGGATTTTTAAATCCTGGCCGAAAAAGTATTGTAAAGAGGGAAACTCAACTACTGACTAGCAAACAAGCTAAGATAAGAATAAAAAATTGGAAGATAATGATAAAACGTTACCGTGAAAAAGGATATAGTTATCCAACTATTTCAAGAATAAAGAAACAAATAATAATTATATCAAAAAAAAACAAAACTAAACTAAAACTAAAAAAAAAAATAATTTAATAAAGTGAATTGCTTTCAGATACCTTTGGTTCTATATTGGAATTTGGTAAATCTGGAAACTTGTCTTTCATGCTTTGTTCTACTATTGCACTGGCTTCTTCTATAATTTTCATCGCATCCTCGCTTATGCTATTTGTATTGCCTGTAATTTCTGTTGTTTGTGGGATTTGTCCTGATTCGTTCATAATTCCATTTAATATGTCGGTTATCTTTCCAAATGACTGACCTGCTTCAGGCATCATTGAAGTTAATCCTCCTTGTATATTTTTTATGACTGACATTGCTGGACTTAATGTTACTATTACATCACCTAGTTCTGTAATTGTATTTAATCTTAATTGTATTTGTTCCAAAGCTAATTTGGCAGATGTGATCATTTTATTCATTTTTCTTATTTGTGATAATTCGTTTGATAGTATCTTGGCATATTGACTATCATGACTTTGCATAGCACTGATTACTCTTTTAAAAATCACTTGATCTTTTTCTTCCATTTTCATGGACATGTTCTCTAATTTTGAGATTTGTGAATGGAGTCTTTTTTGAGCTTCTTCAATTCGGGGTTTCAAAGGGGATGGAGGTTTAATATTTTCTAATAATTTCATACCTACATTGTTTATTTCATTTTGCGGTTTTGTCCATTTGTTACTAAAAGACATCTTTCTTATGTACCCGTTATACCATAGCATATTTTATTTATAAAAAGAGAGTTTTTTCTAATTTAGTATCCATAGATACTATGATAGTGCGGTTACAATTACATATTCAATTTTCAATATTCTTATCTTTTTTATTTAAATAAACAGGAAAGGCACCACAAATCTTGCAAAAATTTCCATTCCATGTAAAATTTGATTGACAATGTGGACATTTTCGTATATCTTTGTTAGTAGCAGAGCAAAGTGGTAGATTGATCTTCAATAGTAGGTGGACTATAAAATTTTCTATAAATTTTGTAAAAATATAGATGCTCCTTATTCCTTATTTCTACTTTTTCTTCTATTCTTATTTTTTTTATTTCTTTGATATATTCATAACATTATCCGTCACCAAGTTATTTTCTATATGAGCATGTAAATTAGTAACTCCAGAACCAATTTCCAATGCAGTTTTTTTTCTCCAAACTATTTCTTTTCCTAATATATCCTCATAACATTTTCTTAAAAAAAATTTTCCATAGTATATTCCATTATATTTTGAAATTTTGTCATCTAATGTTATATTATATGAAAAATCAACAATTTCTTTTTCCAAGAAAGGAAGAAATATTTTCAATCCTATTTTTTTTGCAAGTTTAAGAGAAATAAAGTCCATATTTTTTATAATCGAATTAATTTTTTGATTGATTTTTTTAGGGTGGTTAACATATTGATGAATAAGAAGAAAATTATAGCCTGCAAAAAGTTCATCAGCCCCATCACCGAGGACAAGCGAATTTATCTTGAGATCTTTTTGCAGTTTTAAACCCCATTAACTGAACTACTGAATTTTTTAAAAAGATAGGATCGAATGTTTTAAAATCTTTTACTAATTCTTCAATATTTGTTAGAATTTCTTCAAAAGATACAATTATTTTATGATGGTTAATAGAATATTTTTTTTTTACTATTAGAGAGGAATAGAAATAATCTGGAGAATGCCTGTCTATTGTTATTGTAATCGAATCTCTAGGTCTGGTATGATATGCAATTATGCTGCTATCCAATCCTCCAGAAAGCAATATGCCACCATCATGATTTTCTTTTACACAAATATTGGAAAATATATCTATGAATTTATGACAAACATCATCATCATCATCATTCAAATATTTCTTTATTCAAGTAAATTAAATTTAAGTTTATAAATCTAAATACTGAAACTTTTAAAGAACATTGATTTGAAAGTAGAAAAAAAATGTATTAACCCTGCATGTGGATTAACATATTCCATTAATAATGATATTTATCGATGTTCATCTGTGGTTATTTACTTGATATCGAATATTCTGAACATCCTGATAAATCCTTAATTGAGACCTTTTTCCAGAGACGAAATCCAAACGGAAATATATTTAATGAAAGCGGAGTTTGGAGATTTAGGGAGCTAATAAATTTCGTAAATATCGATACAGAAGATATCGATGAGTGCTCTAAATATTTAGTATCTTTGGATGGTTCTGAGGGAAGACAATCCAGGCCTTATAAGATGAGCAAAGTTGCTAATTATGTAAATATGCCACCTGATAATCTTTTTCTTCAACCAGAAGGATACAATCCCAGCGGATCTTTTAAAGACAATGGTATGGTCGCAGCAGTAACTCATGCAAAGATGTTAGTCTGTCAAAAAACTAATTTGTGCCTCAACCGGTAATACCTCTGCTTCGGCTGCTATGTATGCTTCTAACGAAGGTTTGGACTGTGAGGTTTATATACCCAAAGGTGAAATTGCGCCTGGTAAATTGGGACAGGCCTTTCAATTTGGAGCCCAAGTGATTCAAGTTGATGGAAATTTTGATGATGCACTTGCAACTTCACTTGATATCGCTGCAAAAGAAGGTGGTTATACCGTAAATTCTTTAAATCCATTTAGACTAGAAGGACAAAAAACTATTGTATTTAGAATACTTGAGCATTTGAATTGGAATCCTCCTGATTGGATTGTTTACCCTGGGGGGGCCCTTGGAAATATTTCAAGCTGTGGAAAAGCATTAATTGATCTTTACAATTGGGGATGGATAAAAAAGATACCCCGTGTTTTAGTGGTTAATGCAGCCGGAGCTAATACTTTTTATGAACTGGTAAATGGTTTATTTGATAATACAAAACTTGTCTGGAATAATGGAAAACCTGATACCGCTTTAATTGAAAAATACTATGAAAAACAGAGCCAAGATAACCGTTTTCCAAAAACTTCGGCTACTGCAATACAAATCGGAAGACCTGCAAATATAATCAAAGCATTGAGAACTATAGAATTTACAAACGGAATAGTTGAACAAGTAGAAGATGACGATATGATGGATGGGATGTCTGTAGTGGGTATAAATGGATTTGATTGTGAGATGGCATCAGGTTCTGTACCTTCTGGAATAATGAAATTAAGAAAAAAGGAAATTATACAAAAAGATGATATAGTTGTAGGAGTATTAACCGGAAGACAAAAGGATTCATCTATGATAATAAAATATCATTCTGATAAATCAAATAAATTTGCTATACCTCCAAGGGATTTATGATTTTATTTTTTTATTTTTTCAAAAATATTTAATGACGATAGTATTGCATTTGATTTATCTTCTGTTTCTTGATATTCGTTTTCGGGAATAGAATCTATTACAATCCCGGCACCCGATTGATTGTATCCTTTATTTTTATTGATAAATAGTGATCTAATGGTGATGGCAAAATCACATGATCTGTTAAAAGAAAAATATCCAATTGCACCAGCATATGGTCCTCTGCTTTCTGGTTCTAACTCATTAATTATCTCCATCGATCTAACTTTTGGGGCTCCAGATACGGTGCCTGCAGGAAATACTGCTCTAAATGCATCAAATACATTGTATTTGTTATCCAGATCTCCAGTTACATGAGAAACGATATGTTGAATGTGACTGAATTGTTTAACGCTCATAAGCTCATCCGTTTTAACAGTGCCATACTTGCAAACTTTTCCTAGATCATTTCTTGCTAGATCAACTAACATTGTATGCTCTGCTATTTCTTTTTCATCATTGAGCATTTCATTTTTATATTTTTCTGTTGTTTGTTTATCTTTTGAAACCGGTCTTGACCCTGCTATTGGATAAGATTCAGCTTTTTTGTTAGTAATTCTAAGTAACATCTCAGGACTAGATCCAATAAGTATATGTTTGTTTAATTGGAAAAAAAACATGTATGGTGAGGGGTTTATTTTGCGGAGAGTCTGATAAAGAAATAGAGGATTACCATTACAAACAAATTTTATTTTTTTTGATAATACTGTTTGAAATATATCTCCCTTATTGAGATATTCTTTCACCTTTTTCACCTTTTTAACAAATTCTTGTTTCTCGATATTTCTACTTAATTTGCTAAATGTAAACTCAAGGTTTTTTTCATTTTCTTTTTTATTTTGAATACCGTCATTACTACTACTACTACTAGTAAGAATCTTTTCAATATTTTTTAATCGTGATTTTTTATAGTAAAAGTACTTTAATTTGTTTTTATCATGGTCATATATTATTCCGTCGGTATACAGTCCAAATTCCATTAGTGGAAAATATTTATTATTTTTCACATGGATATTTTCCCAATATTTAATTGATTCATAATTTATATAGCCTACTAATCCTCCAACGTATCGATAATCTTTATTCTTGATCGAAGGGAAATATTCATTAATATTGCTTAAGGGATCAATAATTGATATACTCTCAATTATTTTTTCTTTTTTGAAGATTAATAATTTTTTTGAGAGACATTTTATTTTATAGTTTGGTTCAAATCCTATAATCGAGGATTTGATTAATTCTTTGGGTCCTTCTAGAGATTCAAAAATAAAAATATCATTATACTTGCTGTATAATTTTTTAAATATTTCAAAAGTATTTAAATTAGTATTTAGGTTTTCAAAGATGGGTTCACACTCAATATTCAGAATTTTTTTTAATTTATTACTCAAATAAAGATCTCCTTATCTATCTTAAATCCTCTAAATTATCTTCACTATAAGTACCTTTAACAGACAAAGGTTTTCTACCGATAAATCCTTCATTTTTACCGTGCCAAAATCTGATCTTCTCTTCTTCTATTCTCCAGCATAACCATACTTCTTCATTAAATCTTTTAGATGGAAAATCAACAAGACCCTCATCTAAACTTTTAATCAATATACCGAATTCTTCAACTTCTTCTATTTCTTTATATAATGAAGTTATTGTTTTATTTAGCTCTTTTTTTTTATCAAAAAAAATCTTAAATGATTGATATCCATCTATTATATTATTTAATTCACTTTGAATTAGTACAATTTCATTTCTTTTATCTATAATTTTATTAAACCTCCTTTTGATTTCAGGTAGGAGTTCGTTTGCTTGATCGGGAGTATAGAAATTAAACATCTTTTACTATATGTCAAAATATTATTTATTTTTATATTATTTTTATCAATGTTATAAAAAACATTTAAAATTTTGAAATATATATCATTGAATGTGAAAATCAATAAGATTGAATATCTGAATGATGTTATAAAATTTTAAGATTGATGATGATGAATGGAAAATCAAATAGTAGTAGTTAGTAGTAGTAGTAGTAGGTAGTGAAGGCAACAACATTAATCAAAAAAAAAGTATTATAAGAAATAAAAAATTTTTGTTTAAAAAACATAGTCACAAATCTGTAATTGATTCATTAAATGCCTTCGAATTTGCTTTTTATAATACTAGTCCCGATAAAATTGTAAAAGAAACAACTATTTGTTTAAATTCTCACTTTGTAATAAAAGATCTCAATAATCGTAATAAAATTTTTTACCTTGATGATAAAAGTTCGCTCTTTGTCATTAGTGTCGGGAAGGCCTCTGTAAAAATGTTAAAATCTATTTTGGAAATCTTTAAAGAAAAAGTTAAAAATGCTATATTAATTATGCCAAAAGGTCAAACTCTTGATTATGATTATTTTGAAAAAAGGTTTCTAGAAAAAGAAAAAATAATAATAATAAAATCCTCCCATCCAATCCCTGATAATAATAGTTTAAAGGCATCTGAAAAAGTTATCCAATTATTATCAAAAACACAGAGTAATGATGTGGTTATTTTTTTAATATCGGGGGGTGCGTCATCATTATTAGTTTCTCCAATAGATAACCTAACATTAGATGATAAAAAAACTGTAAATAAATTATTGATAACTTGTGGTGCAAATATAAAAGAAATTAATATTGTAAGGAAACATTTATCAAAAATTAAAGGAGGGAATATACTTAGGTATATAAACAATGAATGTTGTATTATAGGTTTAATTCTTTCTGATGTAGTAGGGGACTATTTGGATACAATTGGATCAGGTTTGACTACTTTTGATGAATCCACATTTTTGAATGCAAGGTGTGTTTTAGAAAAATATTCTCTATTAAATATGGAGGACAATACTATGGAAAAAGTTCGAAAATTAATAAATCTAGGTACAAGTTATATGATACCTGAAACCTTAAAACCAAAAGAATTTTTTGAAAGAGATGTCAATAATTTTATAATAGGCAACAATTATGGATTTTGTAGTTTATTAATTCAGTATTTAAAGAAATTAGGTTATAACGTTATATATTTAGGTTCCAAATATGATAAACGTTTACCCGAATTTGTAAATGATTCTAAAAAATTAGTGGAAAAATATTTGAAAGAAAATAATAGTTGTATTTTAATGGGAGGGGAGATAACCAATACAGTTAATAAAAATAACACAGGCAGGGGAGGGAGAAATCAAGAGGCTCTATGCCTTTTACTTGATTTTTTCTGTAATTATAATAATAATGATTACTCTATAATATTTATGGGTACAGATGGTATTGATGGGAATTCCATGGCAGCAGGCGGATTAATTTCTCCTACAACCATTGAATTTTTAAAAAGAAAGAAAATTGAAATCAGTAAATATATTATAAATCATGATTCATACAACTTGCTCTTACAACTCTACTCTAATATTTTTACAGGTACACCGGTACAAATTTTAATGATATATATTTGTACATAAGAAAATAATAAAATTGGTGACTTTAAAAAATTTGTTTGAAATCAAATTTATTAATTATTTTATTGTCCACTCTATAGGTATGTCTTGATACAAGCCATTTGGTAATATTCTTCTAATTGAAATAGGTAATGTTTTTTTATCCAATTCAAATTTTGCTATCATTATAGTATCTGTCATTTCTGGTGGAATTTTACATAAAGTGGGAGCACCCAGAGATAGTTGCAATGATCTTGCTCCAGTAATTCTTGCCTTTTCAAATCTTGTTAATCTGGGAGGACCTATAAGAATCTTGTTTTCCTTTGAAAAGATTTCTTTAAGCTTAAATTCTGTTTCAGCGTCATATATTTTATACTCCATCTTTTCTTTTGGGATATCTTTTTTGGCTTCTAGTAGAGTATTTTTTTCACTGTCAATATTTTCTGAATTTTGAATCTCTTCATCTTCATCTTCATTTTTTTTCACTGTTGATTTCTTTCTTGTCCTTTTAACAGCCACTGTTATGAAAATTCATTAAAATATATAATTAAATGTTGCTGAAAGTTCATATTTATAAACTTTGATAATTTTACTATGTCTGAAAATATATCAAGTGTATCAAGAATACCTATTTTGATAACATTAAATAATAGCATAAAGATGGAAGGAGAATTAATTAGACATCTTTCTCCTTTAACTATCAAAAAAGTATTAAACAATTTACCTACAAGTCAATTAATTAACAATTTTCAAAAAAAATTTATTCAATTAAAATTGGAATTGGATATCGGGCTTGAAAAACCTCAATGCAAATTTAAAAAGGGTGATATTGCATTTTCATCCATATCTAATTGTATTTATATTTTTTTAACTGATTATACTCATAGCCAAAAACAATTTAGTCATATCGGATTTATTAAAACACAAAATTTGGATGAACTTATAAAAACAAAAGCTGGGGATACTCTCGCTATTCAAAAAATTTAACTGATTTTATTATTTATTTTCTGATAAATTTTGTGTCCACTATATCCTCCTACATTCATAACAATGTTTTTGTTTTCAAGATTTTTTATAAAATTATTAGCTACAGATATCTTTACACCCAATGTCCTTGCTAATCCATGAATTGTAATAGCTTTCATGGATCCAATAGCTTTCATTCCTTGATTTTCTTCAATGAATACGGATAACTTTTGTTTCTGTTGTGGTTTGGAAGGTGTTGTTGATTTTTTTGTTTCATCTTTTTTGGTGTTTTTATTATCTTGTGATTTTGATGCATTTGATTGGGTAGGTTTCTTTTTATTGCCGCCCATTAATAATACTTTTATCGTATCATAATTTATACTTTTAAATTTATTCCTAGTTTTACTTAATTGAATTGGGTTTAACCTTTATAGTTATTTTATATCTTGTTAAAATATCTTTGCACCTATTCCTAATCGTTACTTCAGTTACTCCAGCTAATTTAGAGATATCAATTTGTAAAATATTCACACCGAGTAATATTGATGCTAAATAAAGGTAAGCCGCTGCCATTCCATTTGGTAATTTTCCATCTGATAATAAATGATTTTCAGTTTTTTTGGCTATTTCTAAAGCGAGTCTTTCGATTTTGGTATCAAAATTGGATAAATTTGCTAATTTGGAAATATATTGACTGATACTTATTATTTGTACACTGGAAATTCTGGAATTATAATTTAGTTTGGTCTTTTGAATATTTTTTATTTGTTTTTGGTTATTATGAATTTCATTTGATTTTTTAATTTCGTTTTGTTGATTTTTTATATCTTCTTCTTCTTCTTCACAAATCATTACCATTGATCTATAATATTTTGAAGTTAGTTTTAGGTTTCCATTATAGTCCTCATTTATACTACATACTTTTATAATTTCACTTAAAGATCTTATTATCGCGCAAATTTTACATGCATAAAATATTACCGCTGCTGCCATACAGATAGATGATTTTCCCTTTGTATCGCATTTATTTTCATAAATTCTATATATCATTGCAGCAGTTTCACAAACTACGTTTGGAAACGATCCTGCAGAACATATTTCATTTATTTTGGCTAATACATTTGATAGTCTTCTTTCCTTCGGGTTTGAAATTCTTATTATAGTATTCCATTTCCTTAGATTTATAAGCGATTTTTTTACTTGGTCATCTAGTCCCTTCCCTGCGTAATCCTTTCCATTATAATCTATTTCTGTATGTAATCCAAAATCATGATATGATATGCTGTTTAATCCACTAGCTCTTGAATTAGTATTGTTATTATGGGAATTGTTACTATATCCATTATATCCATAATCTTCCAACTGTTCTTCGATGACATATCCACATGTACTACAAATAAATTCGCCTTTTATATTATCATGGATAATATTTGCATTGCATTCTGGACAGTTATTCTTAAAGTTTAATTTGTTGTACATAATATATCAATCCTATTTTTTGTTTCTTTTTATTTTTGTTTTGGAGTTATATGATTTTGATCTATAGTTTTTCTTTGATTTTCATAAATGTATACTTTTGTACCTGTTAATTTGTTTCTTTTCTGAATGTGTGGAATAATTGATGCATATGGTGAATTAACTGGGCCTAATAATTCGGAAATCTTGCCAATATATTTTTCTTGGTCATCAGATATGTTCATACCTGGTTTTATAAATGGTTTATATTTGTCTATTTTAATAATTAATCTCCCACTTTTTGAAAAATGTAAAATCTCCCCCAATAGTTCCATAGACAAATGTTTATTTCTAATGACTTACATTCTCTTCTGTCAAATAAAGTCTATCAAAATGATGAACAATAATCACCCATATTATTATAAATTAAGGTCATGACGGGATTTGAACCCGCGACCTAAGGTTTACAAAACCTTCGCTCTGCCAGGCTGAGCTACATGACCATAAAATTATTATCAATTAAAATCACTAATTAAAAGCTTTTGTATTTATTATGTTCTGTAACTGATTAATTAGTTATGGATGGACTAAAAAGAGTAAAAGATAATGTATTTACAGCTATTGTTAACATAGAAAATAAAAGCTTTCTCGATGATCCTGAAGGTGAAACCATATTAAACGATCTTATCTTAAAAGAAGGCTATCATAATGTTATATCTGTAAGAACAATTAAATCTTTAAAAATTGAAATAGTAGCAAAAAGTATTGATGATGCGAAAATAAAGATAAAGGAAATGTGTGATAATTTAAGAATTTATAATCCAATTGTAAGTGACTGTAAAATTATGATCAAAAGAAATCGATAAATTTTATCAAAAGATCTAAACTTTTAAAAACTCTGTAAAGGTATTTATCCATAAAATGAAAGATTATGATAATGTCATTCTATGGTTAGACTATTATAACAAAGGTTTATCTAGAACTAAAGGTAGAAAAATTCCTAAATCATTAGCAATATATGATCCTCTTCTTTCTGAATTACTTGAAGCAGCTGTTTCATTAGGATATGATATTCCTAAAGATCAAATAAATGACAATGCTAGGTTTCCACGAAGACCGCATATTAAATCGGGATATGTTATGTTATCTAAAAACAATATATTAAAAAATAAAATTTTGAAAGATATAGCTGGAAAAATGATTCAAAACAGATCAAAGCAAAAAAATAAATGAGAATTGTTATCATTTGCTGTCAATTTTTTAAAAACATAAATATTCAGTTTAGAATATATAAATTATAATTGTGTGTTTTTTTGATAATAGATGCTAATTAGAAAAAGGGATCAATAATAAATTGACTATAGAAAATATTGAAAAAAATAACATTATTGAGACAAATAGTAATAACTCGATTAAAACTATTTCTAAAGTTAATTCTGATAAAACTGAAAAGGCCGACTTTTCGAATATCATAATGGATTTTGAAGAAAAACTAGAAAAACAAATTTTACATCTCTACCTCAGGAAGCTCTGATAACATGTGCCAAATTAGAGGGGACAAATATAGCTCTTTATACAAAAAACCCTGAATTTTCGTTAACCGAACTAACACTTCATTTATCTGCTCTATCAAAATCATTAAAAAAGAGATTTATTATAAGAACAGATCCCGAGCATTCGTTTAACTGAAGATGAATCCCGGTCAGCTATAACTAAAATATTACCTAAAGAGATTTCGGTATCCGTAATTTTTTGTGATGATGCCACAGGTGAAGTAATATTGGAAGTAAATAATCCTGAGGGTATAACCACAGATATTTTTTTAAAGATAGCTAAGGTAACTGGTTGGATAACCCATACTAGGCGTTCACCTCATATTCCATCTAATAGTATAAAAAATATACATTCTACTTTAAAATCTTCTTCAAAAGACAGACAGATTTTTTACCACAATTTAGGAAAACGAATTTTTAGACCTACTTTACTTTCAAATAGTCTTCTTAAACAAAATGAAGAATACTCAAATAAAGGAAATAATAGTAAAGATACTTTTACCCGACCATACTTAGCCGAACAAATCTCAAAAAGTTATACTGTTGGACCACCGACTAACTATAGATACAATAATCTCAAAGAAGTTTTAATTTATTGTTTGGGAGGCGTTAAGCAAGTAGGTAGATCATGTTTTGTTGTAGTAACACCTGAAAGTAAAATAATGTTAGACTGCGGGATAAATCCTGGAGAAAATCAAAGTTATAACGCCTATCCTCGAATTGATTGGTTTAATTTTAATTTAGAAGAACTTGATGCAATAGTTATTAGCCATGCACATATAGATCACCAAGGATTTTTACCTGCACTATATAAGTTTGGTTATAAGGGTCCTGTATATTGTACCGAGCCTACATTGCCTTTAATGAATTTATTGCAGATGGATTCTGTTAAAATTAGTAAAAGTAATGGGACCTATTTACCATATGAACTTAGGGATGTAAATGAAATAATTAAACATTGTATACCAATACCATATGGAAAACCTACCGATATTTCACCTGACATTACTATAACGCTAAATAATGCCGGACATATAATGGGGAGTGCAACTGTTCATATTAATATTTCAGGAACCCATAATATTTTATATACAGGTGATTATAAATATGCAAAAACACAATTATTGGATAGTGCAATTTCAAACTATCCTCGTGTAGAGACAATTATTACAGAGAGTACATATGGCGCAAGCACTGATATCATGCCAGAGCAGTCTACTGTTTATAATACGTTTACCGAAAGTATCAATCATACATTGAAACAAGGTGGTAAAGTTTTAATTCCTGTACCAGCTGTTGGCAGAGCCCAAGAAATTATGCTTGTTTTAGATAAAGAGATGCGGGATGGGCGATTAATTGAATCTCCTATTTTTATAGAAGGGATGATTTCAGAAGCAAGTGCTATACATATGTCTTATGCTCATTATTTAGGATATGAAGTTAGAAAATCTGTATTCCAAGGCACAAATCCATTTCTATCATCTTATTTTACAGTTATAAATGGCCTTGGTAAAAGAGATGAAGTTTTTAATGATGATTCTCCATCAATTATTATGGCTACATCCGGAATGTTGGAAGGCGGACCTTCGGTAGAATATTTTAAAGAGATTTCTCCAAATCCTCGAAACAAAATAATTTTTGTATCTTATCAAATAAATGGTACATTGGGTAGACGGGTTCTTGATGGAACTATATCTGAAGCAAGTATGGTTGATAAAAATGGAAAAATGAAAGTTGTTCCAGTTAGATGTTCAAAACAAAAAATTGATGGATTTAGTGGACATAGTGATTTTAATCAAATATTGTCTTTTATATCAAAAATCAAACCAAAAAGAGTGTTAGTAAATCATGGTGAAAAATCAAAATCAGAAAATATTGCTAGTACCATCTACTCTAGATTAAGAATAAGATCAAGTGTTCCGGATAACAGAGAAATAATAAAATTGAGGTAGTTTTCGATAAGTTTTTTCCTGTGTTTGATGTTTTAAAGATTGATCTGATTTGGCAATAAGATATAGATGTATTAATTGTAATATTGTATTAAGTGGAGAAGGTGCATCGAGACATTATTTGGCTAATCCTGAACATAAATTAGAAAAACTTCCGCCTCCACCAAAACCCCCTAAATCTATCCTCTTCTGAATAAATTCTCTTTTTATTAACATGGTATATTTTTACTCTCTGATACTTTCTAAAGCTGAAACTACTTGCCAAAGAGAAGTTCTAATATGTGATTGCATTTGGGGATTTTGAGTTACACCATCTAACATACTAATAGCATTTGCTGCCCTAACTGAAATACTACCTCCTTTTTCATCTTTTAAAATCATCAAAACCTCTCTTATCATATTCCTAATGTTCCTTTGTATATTACTATTTTTGGTTAATGCATCAAGGGTTATTGTTGCATTATTTAATCTTTCTAAATTTTCTTTTTGTTTTAATTCTTTCTTTGTTGCTGTCAATACGCATCACACATATTAAAAACGACATAAATCATATTAATAGCTTTATTTATGAAATTTGATATTATCTGTAATTGTAAATAAATTTAATATTAAAGCATTTGATATATTTTATAATTGGAAAAAACGGGATTTAAATAATGAATAGATTGCTTAATAGTTTTAATATTTTGGTTATTAGGATTTATCGGTGGAGTGATAGGTTATTTTATTTTGCCTTTGATATCTAATTTTTTTAAATCTTTTATTCCAAATCTTTTATCAACATTTTTTCTAGAGGCGTTAATCGCTGGAATAATCGGTTCAGTAATAAGGTACCGTTGCAATTCTTTTTTGGGCAAGTAAATCATCTAAAGAGTTTTAAAATTAAAAAATATATCTTTTTTTATGTTTATATATTTAAATAAGAAAAAATTTGAATAACAATGGTAATTGAATTTTTATTAGGTTTTTTTATTTCTTTATTTGCTGGAATTATTGGTTCTATGGTTGGAATAGGTGGAGGGATAGTTATAACGCCTTTTTTATCCTATTTTAATTATTTACCTTCGCAAATCTCTTCTACTAGTTTGATGGCTGTATTTTCCACCAGTTTATCTTCTTCTTTTTTTTATTATAGAAAGAAATTAATTTCCAATAAAATAGGATTAATTCTTTCGGTCGCTTCAATACCTGGAACTTATTTTGGTGTTTTAATTTCTAAATTGTTTTCATTATCTGAATTTAAGTTTTATTTTGCTTTTATTTTAATAGCTACATCTCTGTATTTAATTTTAAAATCAAAATTAAAAAATAAAAATCAGTTCAATCATACTTATCAGCAGCATATTATAGTCAATAAAACCAATATTTCTTCTATAAAATTATTGTTAATAATCACATCTTCATTTTTTGCCGGAATACTATCTAGTAGTTTTGGAATAGGAGGAGGGATTATTTTTGTCCCATCATTAATAATACTTTTAGGTTTCGACATGAACCAAGCCGCTGCTACATCTCAATTCGCATTGTTATTTACATCTTTATCTGGCCTATTAATTTATATTTATTATGGATTTCCGGACTATTCTATAGGTCTAATTCTTTCGATTGGTTCGCTGATAGGTGGTTCAATTGGTACTAAAATATCTCCAAAAGTTTCTTCAAATATTTTACTAAAAATGTTTTCTGCTATTTTAATAATTGTTTCTCTAAAATTACTTTATGACGGAGTTAATCGTACTTTGATTAATCCTTTTTTTATTTTGATTTGATAGGTTAAAAAACTATTAATTTTGATTATCTTTTTTTTGTCTTATTGATAAATATAGCTATACTAATTTCAGGTAGAGGTAGCAATATGACTGCAATACTAAATGCCATTGAAAATCATCAGATTACGAATGTGGGTAAAGTGATAGTAATTTCAAATAGGGATGATGCTGTTGGATTGCAAATTGCAAAAAATCATTATGGAGTTTCTACCGAAATAATTTTAAAAAAAAACTTAACAAATGAGGAATTTGACATTAAACTTATAGACATTTTAAAACTATATAATGTAAACCCTTCTAATGGCTTAATATGTCTTGCTGGATTTATGCAAATACTTGGTGAATTTATAGTCAATATGTATAAACATCGTATTTTAAACATTCATCCTTCTTTGCTACCTTCCTTTAAAGGATTAAATGCTCAAAAACAAGCAATAGATGCTGGCGTAAAAGTTTCTGGATGCACTGTACACTTTGTTGATACTTCTGTTGACAATGGACCTATAATATTACAGAAATGTGTTCCCGTTTTTGATATGGATGATGAAACCAGTTTATCTAATCGGATTTTAGACGAAGAGCATAAAATATATAAAAATGCTATCAATCTGCTTATAAATAATAAATTAAAGCATGAAGATAATCGAGTATTTATATCATAATAATTGGTTGTTTCAACCTCTTACCTTTTTATCCATGTCCAACATAAATTTTGATATTTCTTCTTTATGTATATTAAGATATTCTTGTCCTTTTTCCCTTAATCTGCTATTGAATAATCTTATCTCTCTATGCTCTTCAAAGAAATTGTCTAAAATTACTGTTCCATGTAATATGGGATTCAATAGTTTATCAATACTGTTTATCAATAAATTCAAATCACCTCTTTCAGCATATGATGAAGCCTCATTTAAAATCTTGCTTATATCTTTTAATTGTTGAGTGGAGAAAAATATTTCTTTTTTTCCTTCAAATGATTTAGATGACGATCTTTTTTCCATTCCAACTTTTGCAATAAGTTCTTGGGATAATTCATATTGTTCATCACTTCGTAGTAAATGATCTCTTGATATTTTTAAACAATAAGCCTTTATTTGCTAACCTTGTTGTTGCATCTTGGATCTCTTCTCTGTCTAGACCTGTTACCCATATTATCTTTCCAAGGTAATCATTTCCTTGCCTTATCGATTCTAATATCACTACCTCTATAATTCTTTTATAATCTTCTTCCATATGGGCATTCATAAAATCTTTGTCTTTGACAGCTTTTTTGGCATTAGATATATCTAATTCGATAGATTTTTTTAAAGCTTCCATACCCTCGGATATTTTGTCATATAAGGTTAAGTAACAGGCATAATTGTACCATGCCATAGATATATTGGGATTTAAATCTATTGCCTTCTCGCAGCAATTTATAGCTTTTTCATAACTTTTTGTTTTATAGTATACCAATCCTTTTAAATTCCATATTTCGGGATCATTGATACTAATTTCTAAAGCTTGATCAAAAAATGTTAAAGCAAGATTGTATTCACGTAAATTGAAATGGGAATATCCTTTTTTAATTATTGCATCTACAAAATGGGGATCAATTCTTAAAGCAAAATCAAAAGTTTTAATTGCCTCTTCAAATTTTTCTTCAGACATCTTACTGACACCTTTTCTATACAAATTGACTTTCTGTATGTCCTCTGCAGTTATTTTAGGACCGCTTGGTTGGGAAGATTCTATTGCCTTTTCTGAAGATAATTTCCTCCCAAAGATCTTTTCCATTTAAATAACTTAATGTATGCCAAAGATAAATAGATTTATTTTTTAAAATAATGATGCCAATTTAAAATATTTTCTAAATTTTAAAAAAAAGTTAAAAGGTAGGAATACTGGTATTAGTAACCTTTGCAATAATGCCGCTAAATGCAAAATTTACTAACAAAAACCACCCCCATAGAAATACCTGGCCGGGAATTTTACATGGTCCTTTTATGATTTGAGCAGTATGAGCATTATGTATCAAGCTGTGCTGGATTATCATTATTTACATTTGCGCTTGAACAGGTAATGTATGGAATTGCTATAGGGGATAAAGCAACAGTTTGTCCAAAAATAGATGGAAAAACAAAAATCCATAACATAAAAGAGGGTATCATATATAACATCATTGGCCTCATTTGTTGTTGCTGCATTTCCATACTCATTTTGTTCATTTGAGACTGCTTTTTCTTTAATTCATCAATAAGTACTTTATCTTTTTTTCTTATCGCTTCTGTATATTTTTTTCTCCATTCTCCAGTTTCTTTCATGACTGTTTTCATTTTTTCCATATTTGTTGTTTTTCTTCTTAACAATGCCATAGCAGTATTTAAACCCATAGCTATTAAGTGCAGCTACAATTGCAGATGAAACCATGTCAGGAAAAAGAGGATGTGTTGTATAATGAGGAGTTAGACCGGGTAATTGTAATATAAAACTATCAAAAATATGGGATATATCTATCAAACTATGATGACTATTTTTTTATAGGGTTATTAATCTTTTTACTTGTCTAATAATTATTAGAATTACATTTTATAAAGAGGCGTTATACCAATTATTTCCATACAGTGATTCATAATTAAAAGAGATGAATAAAGTATTTTAATTCTGATAATTTTTTTATTTCCTATTTCTTTTAAAATAGGCGAACTTTCGTAAAAGTTATTGAACAAAGTTGATAATTTAAAAAGGTATTTTGCAACCAGTTTTGGTTCATAGTTATATGCTGATTCTTTTATGATTGTGGAGAATTTACACAAATGCTTGATTAATTCAATTTCATTATTATGTAGATCTAAATCTAAACCTGATAGTTCAATATCGTTCAATGGATCTCTTTTATCTTCTATTTTATCCATAATCCTCATACCCCTTGCATAAGAATATTGGATATAGGGTCCGGTATCGCCTTCCAAACTTAGGGAGTCATTTATATCAAATGTAATCATTTTTCCCATATCTTGCTTGATAAAGTAATATCTGATGGCCGAAATGGCGATTTCTTTGGCGATATAGTTTGCTTCTATTTCCGAAATCCCTGCATTTCTCTTTTTTACTTCGTCATAGGATTTATTTATCAATAAATTTAATGCTGCATCGGCCTCTATGAAAATTCCTTTTCTTCCAGACATTTGTGTTGATTTTTTATTCTCCAAGTTAATTCCCAGTAATTCTGCTGTTTTATTGCTTAAAGTGACCGGTTCATAGCCAAGATATATATATTTTGATTTTTCTATACCTATTCTATTTAGAATTTCTAGGAGTAATGATTGTAATCTTTCTTGTCTAAAATCAATTATTGTAATAACTTTTTTAATTTTATCAAAATTAATTAAATTGTTAGAAAAAGATGGTTCTTTTCCTTTTACTCATCTTTGTTTGGTACAAATTAGTATTATCCCATTGCTGCGAAAACACTTCAAATTCAAAAGGGTTTTCTATACATCCTAATTTCCACATCGCGTATGGAATATCTTTTGCAAAATAAGTGATTGTAGAGTCACTTCGTACTAAAACTTTGTCGCCTTCTTTTTGTGATTTGAATACCCAACATCCCGTATTTCTACCAGTAGTTTCAAACTGGATAATTTGTTTTTCCTTTAATATTTTAAAAATACTTTCCCATAGATTAGACTGAATAATCTGAGATTCGAAATTTAAAATATCATAATGGCATTTTATATCCCAACATGTTTGAAGCTGATCTATTAATATTCTATTTACTATTTGGCGAGTAAAACTTGATATTTGAGAATGAGGATTTTCTAACTCTTTTAATACAATTTTTCTTTCTAGTTCTAAATCTTGCCTTGTAGAATATAATTCATTGATTTTTACATATACATAGTTTCCACAATAATGATCAAACTTTTTACTTGCATCATTTCTCTTTTCTTCTTCTATAGGAATATTTGCATATTTGAATGCAACAATAATATCTGCAATCTGTAGGCCTGAATCATCAACATAATTTAAAACCTTGACATTATGTTTAGTTGCTGATAATAATCTATACAAGCTATCGCCTATTACTGCATTTCTTACATGTCCAACATGTAAAGCTTTATTTGGATTAACGCTTGTATGTTCAATTAGTATTAACTCTTCAAGAGTGCCAATAGCTGGTATTTTCGTTACTTCCTTTATTTTCAAAAAAAACATTTTTAAAAATCCTTTTAAATCGATCTTAAAATTGATAAATCCCGGTTTCTCGACAGAGACTGATTCAATTAGAGATTTATTTTTGTTTTTGATTTGATCTATGGGTAAGATATCATTTACAATATTTTTTGCTATTTCATATGGATTTTTTTTCTGGATTTTGGACAACAAAAATGCCAAATTACATGAAAAGTCTCCGTATTCTTTGAGTGGCGATTCTGAAACTTCAAAATCAATATCATTTTCACTTAGATTATAATACGGTAATACCTTTCTAATTCGATCTCTTATTTCTTCCTTGATATTTTCAAATAACATTTTCTTAATCTATTGTTTTTTCTCGGATGATTAAATCTAAAGCATTTATTAATCCTTCCCCGCTTTCACCTTTTACTACAAACTTTGCCATTTTTTTTACTGTATCTTTGGAGCTTTCAAATGTAATGCTATTTTTACACAGTTCAAACATAGGTATGTCTGTTTCACTATCTCCTATAGCAACTACTTCTGAGGGATTTATTTTTAAAGTGTTCAATAGATATTTCAGTCCATATGCTTTGTTTATTTTTTTTTCATTGATATGAAAAGCATAATTACTATCAACTATTAACAGATCTAACTTATTTTCTTTTAATATTTTATTTCCCTTATCAATATCAAAGGTTCTTGTTAGAACAACTTCGGTCATTCTTGGAAAAACTTGTTTGTTTTCTATATTATCAAATTCCTTTGCAAGAAGGTTATATCCTATCATACATTTTTCTTTATTTGCTAAAAGTATGTGCTCAGTAGGTGATGTAGTAATAACGCCACCATTTTCACCAATAGATATCTTTGTTGTTCCTCCAAATACTGATAGAATAAATGCCTCCGTTGATGATCTTCCTGTAACATATATAATTTTATAACCTAATTTCATAAGATATCTTAACTTAGATAATGTTTCTAAATTAACTGCCCCATCTCCATTAATGGTTATCGTGCCATCTATATCTATTGCAAATAATTTGATTGTTTTCAAATAATCTTAACTAATAATTGTTATTACATAAAAATGCAATTTAGAAATATATATATTATTTATTTTATGAATGACAATTGTTTGAGTTTAGAAGTTGTATTGTTGGAAGATAATAATAATGTATTATTAAAAAGACGTGAAATCAAATCAATAATTAAAAATGCAGTGGGTTCAATAAAAAGACAAGATGCAGCAGAACTAGTCGCAAATAAATTAAATTTAGATAAAAAAAACATTTTACCTATATCTATCAAAAGCGAATATGGAAATCCTGATATCATGACCTTGATGTATTATTTTGATAATATGGAAGAGGCAAAGAAACAAATTCCTCGCTATTTGTTCCTGAGATCATTATCGAAAGATGAAAGGAAAAAAATAATTGATGATGAAAAAAGTGCACGATTAAAAGCTAAACAAGCAGCTGTGGCAGAAGCAAAATCTAGGAAAAAATAAATTAAAATAGGAAATAATTAGAAGAGGAAATATACAATGACAAAAGATCCAAAAGGACAAACAAGTGTCTATAAATTCTATAAGGTAGACAGTAGTAAAATTGAGAGGACAAAAAGGGAATGTCCTCGATGCGGAAAAGGAATTTTTATGGCTGACCACAAAGATCGATATACTTGTGGAAAATGTGGATATACAGAATTTAAAAAAGATCATAGTAAAAAATCTAAAATGAAATAATTATTGTTTTTAGGTTAAGTCTTGAGATCTTTTTTTTAGTATATTCGTCAATTTCTGTATTTGCCATGGAGGAAAATGACAATTTTGTATAATTCTCCTCTATGGGTAATTTTTCAATCGGTAATTTCTTTTGTATCCATAATTTTAAGGATTTGTTATTTAACTTTTCATCATTAAATCCATTTTCAAATTTTTTACTTATAATTTTTGTTAGATATCTATCTTTTTTGAAAACCTTGGTATGATCAAACAGTTTTTCATTATCTCTATAAATGTTTTCAAATAAGGTATTGTTAAGAGTATCGGAAGTTATTTCTAAATTTATTATTTTGTTTAATATGTCAAGGTAATGCAAAAATTCATGAGCTATTACCGATTGAATTGTCCCTTTTAATCCATAAATGACTAGTGGTGTAAATAATTGAATAAAAATTTCTATTTTGTTTTCTCTATTACAAATTGGTATAGTCCTTGCGTATATAATCGAGAATTGCTCGTATTCTAGTGGTGAGGTGGCTATTAATAAACTTGGTTCAATAAAATATTGCGGATATTCTATATTAGTTAATCTGTGTATTTTGTTAATTCCATCATCAATTATTGTTTTTCTTTTTAATATCAAATTGTATATTTTTTCCTCGATTAATTTATTCTCATAAGCTGGTTTTACTTTAAATAATGGATCTATTTTTTTCAAACTAAAATTCCGTTAAATTATTATTTAGAATTATATCGTATATATCAAAAAAAACACATTCGCATTTTTTATTTAGCAAATTAGATAAACAAGGTTCTATGAATTCATCTCCACCAATTAATTGTTTTATCGGGATACCGTTATCTAATACTAAATTCATTTCAAAATTCTTTTTATCTATTATTTTATAACTTGAAGAATATATTTTTTTTTTAACAATTTTATTTTTCATTTGATATTTTGTTTCTCCTATTAATTTAAAAATGGTTTTTTCCAAATCTGCTTTTTCCAAACTATCCTCTATGACCCTTATTAAGGTTTTAATTTGAATTTTATATTTGTCATAAATTCTAGAATCGTTAGCTGCAATTTCTTGGAAATTTAGAGATAATTTGTCTTTTATGTCCAACATTTTTTGAAAATCTCGAGATTGTGGGCTATTAATTTTTACTATAAATGGCCTTCCATTTCCTAAAACCAGACTATCCTTATCTTCACTACCAGACCATCCAATTTTGATGTCTTTAGAACCTGATTGATTATATAAAAATTCTAAAATAATATCCTCTATAGTCGTATTCTCGCGCGTATTGCAATTATCACCAAATACTTTGTTCATTATTGTTCATATTATTTTTTTTAAATCTTTGAATTAATCCTCTTTGATATTTATTATACCTTCCCAACAGTACTATTTCTTTAGTTTTATATTTTATCTCATAATTTAATTTATTATCTACGATTATTTCTATTCTAATATCTGGATTAAGGTGATTTAATGAAAATCCTGTTTCTTTTATAACTTCATATCTGATTATTGCATTGTAATGATTTTTAATGTTTGGAACTCCTTTAATTTTGAATATAGATCTCAGATTATCTTCTTTTTCAAATAACTTAAATGGTATGCTAGAACCTATATCTATTGTTTTATTTGAATTGGCATTAACAAATTGATATGAATTTATTATATCGTTTTTAATTGTGATGATTGTTTTTTGAAATAGGTTTTTGCAAATGTTGCATTCTTTTTTTTCTGATCTTACTATATTCACAGATGTTTTATATTTGATTATTTTTTTCTCTACGTTTTTAAAATTTCTTTCAAAACAATATTTACATATAAATAAATTGTATTGGATTAATTTTAAAGAAATAGCTTTTTTATATGGTGTAATTTTTTTTTCATAGATTTTAACCAAGACCAAATCTCCTTAATAGTCCATGCATTTGTCTTCCTTTAGCTTGTTTCATCATTGTTTTAGAATTATTGTACTGTTTTATTAGATCTTTAATATCGTGCTCCATTAGTCCCGACCCTCTTGCTATTCTCTTTCTTCGTGATTCATTTATAAGGTCTGGATTTTTCTTCTCTTCTTTGGTAAATGATTGTATTATAAACCTCCACCTCTCCATTTTTTCTTGGAGTACATCTAAATGATCATCTTTGACAAAATTTGAGAGTCCCGGAAGATTTTCAATTACATTTCTAAATCCCATTTTTCCCATATTTTCCATTTGAGAGTAAAAATCTTCAATTGTCATTTTGCCACTTAATAGTCTTTTAGATTGATTTTCGTCGGATTGAATTTCCAGATTCCTTGCCATTTCTAAAAGAGCTTTAATGTCTCCCATGCCTAATAATCTACCTACAAAGCTAGTAGGTGAAAATTGTTCCAAATCATCTATTCTTTCTCCAGTTCCAATAAAAAGCACCTTGGCGCCTGTTGCAGCTGAGGAGGCAATTGCTCCACCTCCTTTGGCAGTTCCATCTAGTTTTGTAATAATAATTCCACTAATTTTTGCATTTTCATGGAAAATTTTTGCCTGATTGAATGCCTGCTGACCTATTGTACCATCAATTACTAAAAAAACGTGATCTGGAGTTACTATCGAATAAATGGATTTCATTTCCTCTAGTAAACTTTGTTCTTCTTTATGTCTTCCTGCCGTATCAATAATAACTATATCTATTGCTTGTTCTTTAAAAAAAGCAAGACCGTTTTTAACGATTTCAAGTGCATTTTTATTTTCTTCTTCTCCATATACTAAAGAATTAATTTTACTGCAGTTCATCTTCAATTGAGTTAAGGCTCCTGGTCTCCATGTGTCTGCTCCTATAACACCTACTCTGTATCCATGTTTTGTTAGCCATCGTGCTAGTTTTGCAACAACAGTTGTTTTTCCACTCCCTTGAATACCTAACATCAAAATTGTGTTTTGTCGATCTGGATGGAAATTGATTATTTTCTCATCTATTTTTTTTTTATCGATACTCTTTATTGATTCGCCACTATAACCTAGAAGCCTTGATAACTCTCCATATAGAATTGATATGATATGGTCTTTTTTTGATAGCCCTTTAGGTGGTGTATCTTTAAGGGCTCTTTCCTTAAGATTTTTTGTTATTTCTAATACTAGTTTAACATTTACATCTGATGATAATAGTGCCCTCTGTAGATCTTTACAAAGTTCATTAATCAATTCTTCATTTACATCTGATGCGCCGACAATTTTTTTCAATGCCGTCCGTAAATTGTCTTTTAAACTATCAAGCATAATTACTACTTCCTTATTAAAGCAACATCTAATATTTCAAATGTTCCCCTTACTCCATCCCATTGTATTTTAGATTCCATTATTTTGATTCTCCTTTTGTAAATAGGACAATCCATGTACCATTGTTTCAGCTTCTCCACCTTCAAAAGTTATGTTGAACTTAAATTTTTCACTACTCCTTTTTAATTCTTCATAATTATTTTTATCTATTATCTTGCCTAACCAAATTTTATCTAATCCTAAAGCAGCTACTCTTGTAATTAAAATTTCAAAATGCGAATTAAATAGATGATGATAATATTTGCTAGGATCAATACTCCAAATTGGTGAGTATAATTTTAAATTTAAATCTGTACAAATTTTTTTGAAAATATTGAGTTGAAATTTACTTGATATTGCTCCATGGATCAAACCCTCAATGGAAAATTCATCAATTGCTTGTTTTATTGATAAACCTAATTGATTTATTTCATGTTCCTTTGTTATGTCGATACAATACCTTTCAACAAGTGGAATTTCAAGAGCTTGTGATATACTTTTAAACAATAGGTTATTAGGGTAATGATATAAAAGACTTTCATCATTAAAAGGATGTAGTGATATTAAACATGGTACTTCATGACCTTCTTTCAATGATTTGAATAAAGCGTATGTACTATCCTTGCCACCAGAAAATAAGCATGCTAACTTCATAATTTTTAATATTTTTTACCTGATCTAATAGTTTTTATAGTGCAGGGTAAATTGTAGATTTATGATAAAGGTAAATTCCGAAATTATTGCAGGAAGTGCCATATTGCTTATGGGTGTCATTTTTATTGGTGCGGGTATGGTAAATTCTACCTGGGGAGATATTTTACTTCCGGATTTTGTTATAGTAGCTTTAGGGGCTGCTACACTTGGTCTTGGCATATGGACATCAAATTATGAAGCAAAGCATTCTCTTCATACACACCATCATCATTAATTAAATTTTTTTTCATTCATCTATATATATAATTATATTACCTTTCAATTCTTTTTGTGAGCAGAAATTTATTAATGTATTCTCGAGTTTATTGTAATTGGGCATTGTGCCTTCTATGCTACCTCGAAGAATCAAGGTTAAATTTATTTTGGAATTTAATACATCATGTAATTCTTGGTTTGCTGTTGTTATATAAGGTCTTAAAGCCCCTCGAAATATCTCGGATCGGGCTCGAATTTTTCCTTCTATTTTTTCTCCAACAGGTGCATTTGGACCTATGATAATTATATTTCCAAAAGAATCTTTAAATTTGCCTGGGTTTTCCAGAGCCTCCTGCGTGGCCATCGATAAAACTGATTCACGCGTGATCAAATGCGGGATGTTTATAAAATTATTTACAAGCCCATCCCATTCAAATCTTGATAAATTTATGATATCCTTATTATAATCAAAACTTCCTGTAAAATGAATAGTTGAATCAATTTTTCCAAAGCGGGTTCTAATAGTATTAAATATTCGTTTTATTGCTTCTTCATTTTCAAAATCTATACTATGGTGATGAAATTCATTCAGTTTTTCTTGAGCTTTGTCTGAAATTTCATTTTTGTGAGTAAGAATTATTATTTGCTTTACTTTTTTCAAGTTAAGATTTTCGGCAATTTTTTTTATTATTTCTATGTCATCAATTTCTTTTGTTGTCGTAGTAATAAGTATTAAACTCCCTTCAGGTGATAAATTAAAATCTATATCTATGCTTTTGTTTACAATTGGTTTTACCGGATAAAAAACACTATCATTTGGAATGATTTTGCCATTTATCAAATCACTTATTGAATTTGTGGATAAAGTATATACCATTTCAGCAACATCTTCTTGAGTTAGAAATTCTTTGTCAACAATCATTTTTTTAGTATTGAATTGGACCTTTTCAGCAATTTCTTGGACTTTTTCAATAAGTTTTAACAATATTTTTTGATATTCTCCACTATCTAAATTCAAATTATTATTTTCTTTTATTAAATTTTCTGCCATTTTCATTGATTCATTTTCCATAATGTCTTGCTTTTCTCCCAAAAAAGGAAGCAGTGCATTAGTTGCACTTTCAATTTGTTTATTTGTTAACCCTTTGAATCCTCCAATTCTCAAAAACTCAGCAGCAGCTTTTGGATAAACTGTTTTGTAGATTCTGTCTGAATGCACCGGCCCTGGGTTTGTTCCTATAGACTTTATACCCTTTTCAACCAATTCCCATGCAAGTGCTTCTGTCAATCTATTTTTTGCTCCCTGAGCTGCAGTATAAGGTGTTCGGAATCTATACGGTCTCTGTTCGAATTTATTTTCTTCGGTAAAAAAGGTTGAAATGGTTATTATTTTGCCACCTGTTTTTAATGATTCTAAACCTTTGATACTTGTCCAAAAGGTTCCAGACAGGTGAATCGATACACATTCTTTAAAATCTTCATAATTTGAATTAGTAAAAATCTTTACAGGACCAGAGACGCCGGCATTATTTACTATTATGTCTATTTTTCCAAAATCAATTTTTATTTTATCAAATAGACTGTTTATTCCTTCCTCATCTGCAACATCAATACCTGGATAATATTTTACCATGGTATCATGTCCTTCTGTTTTTATGATTTCATTTAAAATTTCAGATGCTTCTATCAATGGTTCTTTTCTTCTTCCTAAAATTACTATATTATATCCCAGTTTTGCAAATTTCCTAGCAATGGCTTGGCCTATTCCAGTTCCACTACCTGTAACGAGAACTGTTTTATTGGCTTGATTCATTTACTGAATATAAAGATATAAATCTCTAATATTAATTGTATTTTCAAATATTCTCAAATATTTCTTTAAATATATAATACATATCTTGAATTATAAAAAAAAAACTTATAAAAACAAGATTATTTCAGAGATATCATAGATATGCAAAATTATGAATTTAGCAATATAATTTACAATGTGGAGGTAACTTCAATATGAAAATTAAATTTGGATTGACATTTGGTTTGAATGTCGCTAGGTTGGGTTTAGATGAAACACAGGTTATTACTGCTGCTCAGATAGCTGATAGAACAAACTTTGATTCTATTTGGGCTATGGATCATACAAATGTGCCCCAATGGAAAAATGCCGTAGTAAATGATGCATGGATAATATTGGCTGCTATCGGGGCAGTAACAAACAATGTTGAGCTTGGAACCTGTGTAACGGATGCAATAAGGAGGCATCCGTCTACTATTGCCTTATCTACAGTCACTCTTGATAGAATCACAAAAGGGAGGGGGATATTAGGTATTGGAGCAGGGGAAGCTCAAAACGTAGTTGATTTTGGGATCGAATTTAGTAAACCCGTAACGAAATTCAAAGAACAACTAGAGGTTATTGAAAAGTTATTTGAATCCAGTCCAGATAATAAGGTAAATTATGATGGCAAATACTATAAATTAATTGACGCTTGTTTACAAGCAAAACCAATCAGAAACCCTCGACCGCCAATATATATCGCTGCAGGTGCTCCAAAAACATTAGAAATGTGTGCAACCTTTGGTGATGGCTGGATTCCAATTGGTTATACACCAGAATTATTCAAAAATCATGCGAATGTTATAAAAGAACATGCAAAAAGATCCGGTCGTGATATTTCTAATTTTGAATTCGCAAATGATGTGGATGTTTATTTTAGTGATGATGCCGATGGTGCATGGGAAAAAATGAGAAATTCTGTGAAAGTTAGTTTATATAAACCAGAACTTTTAAAAGTTCATAATATATCACAGGATTCTGAATTTGATTTTCGAAGATATTTCACCGAATATGCTATGAATAAACCCGAATTAATGGAGCAAATGAAAAAGGCTGCTCTTAAAATTCCAGATGATGTAGCTAGAACCGCAATAGGTGTAGGTAGCCCAGATGATGTTATTGAGATGTTGGATCGATTTATCAAAGCAGGGACTAATCATTTTATAATTCGTTTCTGGGGAGATGGATTATATAAAAATATAGAGACCTTTGGAAACAAAGTCGTGCCCTATTTTAAAAATTTAGAAAAGTAAAAATATTAAAAAAATCCATCTAGTGTTTTATTATTTTTATTTATTTTTATTTTACTTTTTTTCTGTTTGTCAATTGGTTCTGCATCAAAACCTATAAAATTTAAATAACGGGCAAATTCTTTTTGAAATCCATGAGTAGTAAAGATCTTTTCTGGTTTGCTTTTCTTTACCACTTCTACCAGCTCATTAAAATCGCAGTGATCACTAAATGGTATAACATAATCTAAATTCATAAAATGAGAATAATTTTTATTAACTGCCCACCCACTAAATCCTACCGTAATTGCACCATATTTTTCTTTTAAATATGCAATGAAATTATGTTTACCACTAGTTAATGGATATATTAAAATCCATGGTTTTTTGTTTAGTATTTCTTTTTCTTTAGCACTTGATAGAGGTATCGAATCCTCTAAGGTTATTCCAAAATTTTTATAAATTTCATTAAATCGATATACATCGTCATGCACTATAAGTGGTTTCCATGTTCCAAATAGTGATGTTAGTATTTGTGCTTTACCTAAAGAATATCCCATTAAAATAACCGGAATTCCTCTTGTATACATTTCAGAAATTAATGAGTTTACTTGGTGAATTATTTGATCAAGCGGTGGAAATTGGTATTCTGGTTTACCAAAAGTCGATTCAATGATTAATGTTTCTACCTTAGGTATTTCAGGTTTTTTTAAAAAAGCTCTTTTTCTTGTTGATAGGTCGGATGTGTAAAAAATTTTATTGTTAACTAGTAAACCTTTTGATCCTAAAATATGACCATTATCTATCAATTGAAAATCTTCATAGGATCCTAGATAATCCATTATAGAATATCCTCTTAAATTTGCTATTGCAGATGTTTCATGTGAACTAATTATTTTATTTTTTAAATTAAATTTTTTTAAATTTTTCTTATTTAATAAGTGATCTGTATGGGCATGTGAAATGAAAATGAATTCTTCATCCAATATATGTGAAGGATCTAAATAAATCTTAACTTTGTCACTCTTTAATAATATTTCATTATTCTTACTTGAAATTACCTTGTACTCCAAACTATTTTATTTGTTTTTTTCTTGTATTATTTATTTACTTTTATATTTTAAATCTCTATTTTTAAATACTCTTTCATTAAAATTAAATTTAGCTTTAAAACTAAAAGATTAATTGAACAACAAGATTATTTATGTTTTGTTAGATGGAATAGGTGATTTACCTCATCCTGATTTAGATAATTTAACACCGTTGGAGGCTGCTAATACACCAAATATTGATAAAATTGCCCAAAATGGAATTTCAGGCCAGGTTACTAGTGTTGGGAAAGGAATTGCCCCTCAATCAGATATTGCAGTTTTCAATATGTTAGGATACAATTTTGAAGATAAAGATTATGTGGGAAGAGGGGTTGTAGAATGTCTTGGTTGTAACATTGATTTTAAAGATGGTGATTTAGCTTTACGTGGAAATTTTGCTACTATTGATTTAAATAAAAAAATAGTAGATAGGCGCGCAGGAAGAATTATTTCAAAGGAGGATGCAATTGAAATTTGTGATTTGATAAATAAAAATGTAAAAATAAAAGATATCGATATTTATGTAAAGCCTACTATAGGTCATCGAGTTATTTTAAATTTTAGAAAAAAAAATTGTGTTTTGGGTGAGAATATAACTAATACTGATCCTGCATATGATAAAATTAATGGAATTGGTGTTGCTAAATCTAATTCAGAGGGGGAAATTTATATTGCAGATTCAAAGCATATCGATGAAAATTCTAAACCATCTGCAGAAATTGTAAATACATTTTCTGATCTAGTTATTAAATTGTTAAATGATTGTGAAGTTAATTATAGACGAATCAATAAAGGATTACTACCAATTAACAGTATTTTATTAAGGGATGCTGGAAATAGGTATCCTCATATTCAACCAATTAATGAAAAATATCACCTTAATTTTGCATCTTTAGTTGATATGCCTGTAGAAATCGGTATCTCAAAAATTCTTGGTATTGCTTCTTATGAAGCGGGGAGTCCTAACGAATATGAATTAAAAGCAAAAACTCTTTTAGATATAATAAAAGACCATGACTTTTTTTATGTGCATATTAAAGGTCCTGATGAATTTGGACATGATGGTGATGCAAAAGGAAAAAAGAAAAATATTGAAGAAATTGATACACATTTTTTCAAACCTTTACAAAAAGGAATAAATCTTTTAAAGGATCTGGATGTAAGTTTTATTATTTCAGGCGATCACTCTACTCCATGTATAAAAAAGGCTCATACTGATGATCCGATTCCAATTGTTATTTCGGGTAAAAATATTGAAAATGATGGAACCGATAGATTTACCGAATCATCTTCAAGCAAAGGAAAATTTGGAAAAATTCTTGGTTACGAAGTTATTGAACGTTCCTTGAACATTTTGAATAAATCATAAATTAATTAATTTAATGCTAATTAATTGGTTTAAACCTTAATAAAGCACCAATTTTTCCAAGACTTTGTATTTGATTACCTTCTTCTGTTTTAGATGAAATTATTTCAAGTCTATTCCCACTTAAGGCAGATAGTTCTTCTAAATAGTCAATGAAATCTTTTTCTTTTATCAAATAATCCATACTTGAGCAATTCGAACAGGGTTTTGAAATCATATTTTGCTTGGTTTCAACCAAGTGTTCTTTATCAATTATTTTTTCTATAGTATTGTCACATTTTTTACAAATAGCTTCTAATTTAACTAAATCTATATCATCAGTTACAACTATTAGATCAGTAATACCAGATTTTAATTTATCTACCACCTCATTCAGGCCATATATTCCTAATCCTTTTCCTGCATGGACTTCTCCCATAAATTTTTTCACAAGTTTCTTCTCTTCCATCAATCTAAACTCAGACATAATGCCTTGGTCGTTTACTTTATCAATAATTTCCCTTACACCTTCATCACCAGTGTATGATGTATCAAGTGTTGCAATAATGTTATTTTGTAATCTATAATCCAAATACTCTTCTTTGACAAAGTTATCTTTTGTTGGTCCTGGCCCACCAACTATTAATCCCTTCACAGTAAATTGATCGATAAATATTTTTTGAGCATAGTCCGCCACACGGTGATAATACTCATTAAGCTCATTATCCCGTAATCTCTCAAATCTTCTTGCAGATTGGCCTCCTTGTCTATGTTTCCCGGCTACTCCTGAAGTTAGTGTTTCTATTGTTTGCCATCTGTCTCCGGTTAATATTCCTAAACCAGTCTCTTGAGTATCTATTGCAACTATGCCGATTACTTTGTCGTCTTTTAACATCTCTTTTATGTGATCTATCCAAAAATGGTCATCGCATCGATAGAGATTTATCTGAACCGGCTTTGGGGGTGTAATAGTAAAAAGTTCAACCTTTTCAGTTCCTATACCTTTACCTGTTGGGATTGCTCCACAAAAAATGACCAGGCCATTATCAGGTGTTTCTTTGTATAGTTTTAACTGCTCGATAGTTTTACTTAATGCATCCTGCACGTGGGTTCTAGTAAGATCAGATTTAATATTGGTAGCAGTACCGGCTTCATTTCTAAGTTGGGATATTATATCAAATATGGGCCTTCTAGGTGGAATATATACGGTAACTAATTCTGTTCCATGACCTGATATTTTAGACAGATCATTTAGCATTTTTGTTATTTTATATTTTTTAACCGAATCCCATTTTTCTTCATCTTTTGCTGGTTGTGGCATATCTAACTTTATTTTTTACATAATTTAATTTTTGATTAAGATGATAAAAAAATTGGAGTCACTTTTAGACTAATGATTTTCATATTATGTTATATTTTCATTAAAATTATTAGTTGTTTATTTCTTTTAATTGAATTCTTATCATTGACATTAAAACTTTTGTAAAATTAAATACAAAATATTTAATTAAAAGATTTTAGTGAACTTTTTAGTAGAAAAATTGTCGGAAATGAGAAAAGATTGTTATATTCAAGATAAATTTGTATTAATTCCTAATCATGTGAATAAGAATGAAGACCTATTAGAGATTATTCAACAAAAAAACAAACCAGAAAATCTAAAGGATGATGATAATTGCCCCTATTGTCCTGGAAACAAACAAATTTCTGATCAATTGATTTTATCATTTGTATTTAAAGATGGAATACTTCAAAGGTTATATGATTCTCAAGATGCAGAAAACGAAAACTGGACAATAAGGGTATTTGAATGCAAAAATCCCATAGTTTCTACAACACCTACCCATGAATATTCTGACAAACCCTATTACAGGGAACCAGCGTATGGCTATGATTTAATAATAATACCTACTCCAGAACATAATGTATCTTTAACGGATCTATCTATAGAACAATGGACTAACTTGCTGTTAGTTTTACAAGATAGAGTACGGTGGCTATATAGTCAACGTGGAGTTACTTATGTAGCTATATATGCTGATAGGGGCTCCAATGGAGGTAATATCACTACGCATCCTCACTTTCATATCACTACATTTTCATCAATACCTCCGGTTATTGAAAAAGAGGCCAAAACTTTCCATCAATTAATGAACGAAACTGGTAGTTGTCCATCTTGTAATATGATTGAATCTGAGATAAATGGTCCAAGACAGCTTTTTTCAACTGCCCATTTCATTGCCATGGTTCCATGGGCGCCTACTTATAATTGCGAATTCTGGATTTATCCAAGAAAACATTCTACTTTCTTCTCTAAAATAAATCAAAAAGAAATTTCAGATTTATCTTTGGTTATTTGTTCTTCCATGCGGGGAATGGATAATGTTTTAGGAAAAACTGATTTCAGTATGGCATTTCACATTTCACCTGAAAAGAAAAATAGTAGACAGATTCATTGGCATATGGAAATATATCCTTTAATATCATCATGGTCTGGTCTTGAAAGGGGTTTTGGAATATTTGTAAATCTGCCTAACCCTGAATATTCAGCTGAAATATTAGGAGCCGCATCTAGAAAGGAATTGGCTAGATTAATGGGGATAATTTAATAAAATTAAAATAATCAACCTTTTTTACTAAAAATAAAGAAATGTTAAAAACAGGCGAATGGTTATCTCTTTCAGTTATAGGTTTAGTTGCTTTATTTATCTTCTTGACAATTTCTTTTTTTTCCTTTTTAATCGGACCTAATTCAACAGGCCCAAAAACTACTATTGAGCCATCAAGTTCTTTTATTCAAATCGTATTCATTTCGATAGGCCCTGCTATTGTCCTCTCCTTTTTTACGAATATTTTCTCAAAAGATATTTCAAAATTATCATCTATAATGGTATTATTTTCAGGTGCCATCCTAATAATAGGTATGATATATGTTTCTTTCCTAGTACCTCAAGTGCAAAATATTGAATTGCCTATTTGGATATCTAATATACCTTTGATATTCATAGGATTTGGAATTTTATTGTTTTTAATTGGTTTGATTAACTATAAAAAGAGCAAAAAACAAGAGCAAAAAAAAACTTTTGAACTTGATTAATCACAATTTAGTTGGAGTTATTTCTTTTGAATAGTAAAGTAATTAATTATCAAAGAAAAAAAGATATCAATGATAAAATAAAGATAAAAGTAAACAATTTATTTTTACCAATTACGATAAATCAAAAAAATCTAGATATCGCTTTTTCTTCTAACCATGATTTTAAAAAAGTTCTAGCTATAGTTATTGGTACCAAACCTGACTTTTATAAACAAGCTCCATTATTGTTGGAAGCCCAAAGAGAAGGATTACCTTCTTTCATTGTCTCTACTGGTCAGCATTATGATGACCTTTTAAGTTATGGCATTAAAGAATTCAATCTAACTGATTCAATTGTATGTGATTTAAATATACGAGGGGATTTGATGACAAAATCCAGTGATTTGGTTTTAAAATTCGGTTATTTCGGTAGATATCTAAAAGAACACTATTCTGGCCATCCTGTTTTACCAATAGTACATGGTGATACATTAGTTGCTGGAATGGCAACTTTGTCTTGGGTTTTTGGATTGGGTCAAAAGGTGGGACAGAATGAGGCGGGGCTTCGTTCTATGAGCCCAAAAATAATAAAAAAAATCAAAATAAATCAAATCCCGGATAAAAAATTTTTAGAGAAATTTTTAGTGGATCAATTATCTCCTAATTGGTTTTTAACGCGCGAAGAACCGTTTCCTGAGCAAATAGATACATGGGTTTGCTCCGCTGGTACAAAGTTCTTTTTTGTTCCTTCAAAATTAAATAAAGAAAATCTAATAAGAGAGGGTTATCCTGAAGAAGATATTTTTAATGTAGGAAATTCAGTTGTAGATGCAATAAATTTAAAGAGAATTAATAAACCAAAAAAAAGTATCTTTGAAATATGTCCTAAATTAGAATCAGGTGAATGGATTAGAATGGATATTCATAGAAGGGAAAATTTGACATATAATCGATTTAATGCGATAATTGGAGGATTGATAGATTTGATAACCAAAACAGATTTTAAAATTGTATTGATTTTATTGAATGCCACTATTTCCGCATTACATAAATTCGATCTCTATTCAAAATTAAAAAAATTAGAAGAACAATACAGTGAAAAATTTATCATTTCCAACTTGTGGAAAGAATATGGAAATGTTGTAGAATTTTTAGATAGTGGAAAATGCTGGGCTGAAATCACTGATTCCGGATCTATGCAAGAAGAATTATTGTATTTCCCTAAAATTTGTTCTTTTACAATGAGATTAAATTCTGATAGACCTGAAACAATTTTTAATGCAAGAGGAAATTTGTTAATTCCTCCAGTAAACCGGAACTGGATGCCCAAAATTGTTAGAATGATTTATGAAAAAAGAGAAGATTATGGATTTGATTTTAATAAAAAAAAACAAATCTATGGAAAACCCGGAGAAGTCTCAAAAAAAATTGTAAAAATACTCAAAAGAGAATTTGAAAATAGTGAAAATAATTTTTTCCCTTGGTTACACCAGCGATTTAATTATTGGCATGAAAAAGATGATTTTGAATATTTATAACTTGATGCAAACTTTATTATCCAATATTTTTAAAATGGCTATTATAAAAACAATTTTTTAATTATTAATTTTGCAAAGGTCGTATTGGAGTTTATCAAGCTCTCCACCAATCAAAGCCAACAAACTTTATACTTTTTTCTCCTGTATAAACGATTGCTAAAATAAACTGTTTTTTTACTGTAGTAGCAAGTCTTCCAGCTAAAACTATATCAACACCCGAAATATTTTGAGAAGGTTTTAATACTTTTACCAAATATGGGGCATGATCTATGCCTGGTCCATGTATATATACCGCAAAATCACATCCAAATTTAATACCTGGCGAAACAACATATCCCTTATTTCGAAGATTTTCAAACACCATATATTTAACTTCAAAGTCGGTATATTGTTTTTTACAAAGATTTGTTATTTCTTTTAAAGAAATAAGTTTCCCATTTGGCTTGAATATATCTAATCTATCATTAACAAATAGATAATATCCTTCAATTAAGTCAAGCACTAGCTGTGAATCAAAATCAAAGTTTTTTGGTTTTGAAATTCCCAATGGCTTGCCATAATATCCTTCACTAAATAAACTCCTTGATTCCAATACATCATGAATGAGTATTCTATTTTCTATTAATTGACCTGAATATTTAGTCATTAAATACTTTACGTGAATTGTAAATGAATTAAAAGTTTGTTGATATTTGTTTTGCATCATATCATTTCTGCTAATCGTCTTTGAAAATGTTTATACTTTAATAAGTGAAATAATTATTTAATTTATTTAAATCGATATTTAATGGATATATAGCGTTTTATTTTCTATATGATTTTTTTTAATTCTAATCGATTTCGACTTTATAATTAAGAACCTGATATTTCTTTTCTATTATTTAGAAATAGATCGCGAAAATACATTTGGATAATATGTTAATTTTTTTTATGCTTTCTATTTAAAATAGGATATTTCGATGGATATTTATTTCATGGAACTTAAAAGAAACAGCAAGTCATCTTTAGATTGTATTGACTATGGAATGCATTTGTATTAATCAAGATTATTATTGAAAATCATCAAGATTATAATAACGCTTTATCAAATGAAAGAATATGTATGTTCATCTAAAAGTGGGTATAAGAATACGAGTCTAAAAAAGTATCTGCAAAAAAAAGATTTTAAACCATTTTCGAATATCCATTATAAGGGAATTATTGCCTTGGATCAGAACCAGTATAGAATTGAATTATTATCAAACAATGTGATAAGGAAATTCTTGAAAGAAATGTATCGATTGAGCCAGAACTCTAGAAATTTGTTTGAGGCAAAATTTTAAGGTGTTTTCGTAAGGATATCGTGAAAGAATATGGGGTCTTCCTTTTCTATTGTAGATAGAATATGTGTATAAATATATCTACATATCTATGAATTGTGGGAACGGACTTTTCAATTTATTTTTGTATATTGGGGAATGAGAAAAGCATTATCGAAATAACAATTCAATACCTCAAAGATAGAACAGGGAATTTCGATTACTATTTTCCATGTAGAAAAAAGGAATATTAATTAAAGCATGTTAAACAATGGGTTCATCTATTCATTGATCAATACAATAAAGAAATAATAAAGTTAACAGTGGTGTAAAGAAGGTTTTATGTGCATCTGTAAACTAATATTGCTTGTTTTCAGCAATAAAATAAGGGTCATATTTTTTTGTCGTATCTTGAAAATTATAAATTAACAAATTTAAACGAGCACAATCAATTTACATTAATGAGTAGCCAGTTATTTACATAACTGTTAACAGTGCCTATTTTTCGAATGTGAAAGATTTAAAATAAATATGTATGGAATTAGTTAGATCTTTTCTAGATTAACATAGAAGAGATTATATTATTATTGAACATATCAATTTTTTATATTTATTATATTTGAATGACCAAGGTAAATGAATCATAATGCATTTAAAATACCATATTTTTTTATTCGTCAAGACATCGAGAAATTTTCCTTAATTTCGATAAGATCTCTTAATATGGAACTTGCTGTTTCCATACCTCCTGCTCCCTTCCCAATAATTGTTTGGTCTCCAGAGTGTTCTGATTTAAAGGTAACTGCATTTAATGTTCCATTTACACATATCGGATCATCTTTAGATACTATTGATGGTTGAACATAAAGATTTTTATCGTCACACATGGCAATAAGCTTTATATATTTTCTTTTTTTTAATGCTTCGTTGATTTCTTCGAGTTTAATCTCTGTAATTCCCTTTTTATAAACATCTTTTATTGTTACTTTGTAACCCATTATCCAATTTGCCATTATGACTAGTTTAGCTGCTGCATCATCACCGTTTATATCTAGAGAAACATTTGCTTCTGCATAGCCCTTAATTTTTGCATCTTTTAAAGCGTCTTCAAATGTCAAACCTTCGGACATTTTGGTTAAAATGTAATTAGTAGTACCATTTAAAATTCCCATAAATGATGTAATTTTGTCTCCTTTTAAGCAATGTTTAGCGAATTCTAACACGGGCGTGCCTCCACCAACAGTTCCACTAAATCTTAACATTACGTTGTTATACTCTGATAATTCCATTAATGAAGGAAATGATAGTGCTAGTGGTCCTTTATTTACTGTTATCACATTTTTTTGTGTCCTCAATGCTGAAATTATATGAGATAGTCCTGGTTCTCCTGAAATTAAATTTGTAGGTGTAAGTTCTAGAAATACTTCTGCATCGATGTTCTCTATATAATTTTCAAAATTTGGTTTTTCATCAGAATATTTTGCAACAGTTCTAAATTTCTCTTTAACTGACAATAATTTTTCAAGGTCTAAACCCGTCTGTGAATAAGCCATTCCTTTGCTATCTACACAAGCAACAACCCTCGGTCTGATGCCATATTTTTTATATAAAGAGTCTGAACTATTAATTAATAATTTAATAAAGCTCTGACCAACAACTCCCATTCCGCAGATTATTAATCTCATTAATTTTGCCCTATTATTTTTTTATAAATGGTGAATATAATAAAATTTGTATTAAATAATTTACAATCTTAATATACTTCATTGTAAACTACTCTCATAACACATTAATAAATGAAAATAAAATAATAAAATAAATAATGTTACATGTGTCTGTTGGATTGAGAGAACAAGGATAATAATCTCTCATCTAATGATAGTTTAATTGAACATTTTGATGTTATCATAGTTGGATCAGGACCAGCTGGTTATACAGCTTCTATTTATACTTCTCAGAGCAAAATTAAAAACACTAATTATTACAGGTAGTTTGCCAGGTGGTCAATTGATGACTACAAGTGAAGTTGAAAATTATCCTGGATTTCCAAATGGTATATTTGGCCCTGAATTAATGATAAACATGAAACAACAATCAGAACGATTTGGGACAACGATGATAACTGATGAAGTTACCAAGGTTGATTTTAAAAATAGGCCATTTAAAATTTATACTGAATCATCTACATATACTGCAGAAAGTGTTTTAATAAGTACTGGTGCAACTCCACGAAAACTTGGTATAGAGCCCGAACAAGCATTTTCTGGACGAGGTATTTCTTATTGTGCTACCTGTGACGGTCCTTTCTTTAAGGATCAACATATTGTGGTTGTTGGCGGCGGAGATACTGCACTAGAAGAAGCAAATTTCTTAACCAAATTCGGAAAATCTGTAAAAATAATTCATAGAAGAGACCATTTAAGGGCTAGTAAAATTCTTCAAGAAAGAGCATTTGAAAATCCAAAAATAGAGTTCATTTGGAATTCAACAGTAGTAGATATAAAGGGCGATAGTAAAATTTCATCAATTATAATTAAAAACAATAAGACTGGTGATGAAACAAAATTAAATGTTGGTGGTTTATTTGTTGCAATAGGTCATGAACCAAATACTTCTATTTTTAAAGGTCAAATAGATATGGACGATCGAGGTTATGTTATCGTTAAAAACTATACAAAAACAAATATTGATGGAGTTTTTGCTTCTGGGGACGTGCATGATTATAGGTATAGACAAGCTATTACAGCAGCAGGATTTGGATGTATGGCTGCATTGGATATTGAAAAATGGCTAGCCGAAAGAAAACAATAATCTTTTTACTCTATTTGAATAACGAAAAAAATAAAAATTATTGATAAATCAAAGGAGGTAACAATCTACAATTGATTAAATACTTTTTATATTCTTCCTCCGAAAAAAGATTTTGTTGATGATAGAGGCTCTGAAATTTTCTGCCATCATCAGCAAAAATTCCTACAAAAATACCTTCGTCATGGTTTTTTATATAATCGTGCATTGACGCCATAACCGAGCCTGATGAAGGACCTACCAAAATATTTTCTTTTTCTGCAAGAGTTTTTACCATCTCAAATGATTTTTCATTTGTTGCAGTATACCATTCATCAACTACTTTTTCGCGTCGTAAAAAAAGATCAGGCTTTGCAGATTCCTCAAAATTCCTTAATCCTTGTAATAGGTGGTTTTTTTGAGCCTGAATAGCAATAACTTTAATGTTGTTATCTTTTTCTTTTAGATATGTACCAGTGCCGGTAATTGTACCTCCTGTACCACATCCAGTAAAGAAATGTGTTACCTTACCCTGAGTTTGTTTCCATATTTCTGGTCCTGTACTTTGATAATGAGCAAGATAATTGGAATCATTTTCATATTGATTAGGCATGTAATATGTATCGGGACGGGGCTTTGAAATTGCATATGCAAGTGCAATACTTTGATCTGTTCCTGCACCGACCCGTGGACATAAATCATCACTAGTTTCATGTAGTGTAGCGCCTAATTTTCTTAGTATATTTTTTGTTTCCTCGCTTACCTTTTCTGGAATTACTATCTCTACCTTGTAACCTAAATTAGACTGCTATGCCAGTTAATGCAATTCCAGTATTTCCTGATGTTGGTTCGATAATTATGCTTTTATCTTTTTTTAATATTTTTTTTTCCTCTGCATCTTTAATCATCCATAAATGCTGCTCTATCTTTTACAGATCCAAAAGGATTGAACCATTCCAGTTTTGCAAATATTTTTAACTTATCTGTTGAAAAACTTTTTAATTCTATTAAAGGAGTATTGCCAATTCCTTCTATTATTTATTATTATCTGGATTGAGCAAAAGTTGTTGAAGTCATTTAATTATTTTGCCTTTTTAATTGTAAATTCTAGATCTTTGTTATTTTTATTCAATGAAATGAGTTCATGTCCACTACGATTAACCCATCTTGATATATCTTCTTCAGAGTCCGGGATCATCAGACATTATTCTCAGAGTTTCTCCTTTTGTCATTCTTTCTATTTCTATTTTTGTTCTAAAAACTGGCTCAGGACAATATAGCCCTCGAACGTCAATTGTTTTAACATCTAGTTTATTATTATCATTTGAACCCGCAGACATAATATTATAAAATCTATTTTAATGTATTTAATGTTTTTGTTAAATTTTTATGATGTATTTCGGCCACAAATTATATAATCAATACCTATTGGTTTTTAAAAAATAATTGAAAAATACGTTTAGAGTAAATTATTTGATATCTAATGCTTTTAAAAAAACCGCGGGTAATAAGTAAAAACAAATAGATTAAAAAGTATAATTACATGTCCTTAGAAATAGTTCATGTAAAATAAAAGAAAAGTTTTTCTATAATATTTTGATTATGATGGTTAACAAAATAAAATTTTGTTTATCGATTTAATTTCATTTTAATAAACCTTATTGCATAATAGTTGTTTGGTGCATGATTTGGAATGTGACGTATGCAAATTATTATATAAATATGAATAGAGAATAATGGTTTCCGCTATGGACTTTACTAAAACATTAAAAAAAACAATTAACAATAATCTTACAATATAAATACTTTGGGTAATTTCCCAACGAAAGGTCGCCGTTGAAGTAAAGATTTAAATAATATGCGAATTTTCTTAGGTTCTGTTCTTATTTTTATTTGATAGATCTTATAAAGCAACAGGATACCTACAGTTTTTTTCTTAACTTTAGGGGCTGAATAACTTATCTTTATATTTGAATTGATAAAAAAGACATATACATATAATATATTTTCAAATTGTTTGTAAACATATGATATATACTAAAAGACTGACACTTTAGTAGTAATAATTTGTATTAGTTTCATCGACCTTTAATACATGTCTCTTAACATCTATATTAATGGTCACCTAAATAATTTATTTAGGACATTTATTGGTCTTTAAATTTTTTTCTGCAATAACTTAATATTATGTATAACAAAGGAGAACAGTTTGTCCTATGCTTGTTATATTTGACGTAGAAGGAGTTTTATTAAATGCAGAGTATCTTCCAGTATTAGCCAAGTTAATGGGACCAGAAAAAGAAAAAGAAATCTGGGATATTACTATTAAAGGTATTAGTGGAGAGATTAATTGGGAAGAAGGGCTAAAGGAAAGAGTTCATGCCTTGAGAGGTATAGATTATAGTAGAGCATATGAAATTGCTCAAAGTTTGGAGATAATGCCCGGGGCAAAACAACTTTGCTCATTTTTAAAGAAATCTGGATGGAAAATGGTTGCTGTCTCAGGAGGATTTACAATTATTACAGATAGACTAATCAAAGAATTGTATTTAGATAAAATATTTTCTAACAAACTTATTTTTAATAATAATAAACTTGATGATGTTGATATATCTGTTACTTCTGATAAATCGCTTTCAGTAAAATCATTTATTGAGGATAATGGTTTTACTAAAGATGAAGTAATAGTTGTAGTAGATGGTGCAAACGATTTAAAACTTTTTAATTTGTCTTCTTTTACTGTAGGTTTTTGTCCAGTTGAAATTGTAAAAAAGAAAGCCGATGTCGTTATAGAGCGTAAAAACTTAGCAGATTTAATTCCGATATTTATGGAAAAATTTGGAAACAAATTGATATCAGTAAGACTAGAAAGAGGAGCGTGTTGTTTCTTTACCTGTAACAATTATTCCTATAAAGATAGATAAACACATTCTAGAAAATGACAATATTTCGGAATTAATTTTTGAATCTTTATACTCAAATAATTTAGAAATTTATGACAATGATATTATTGTAATAGCTCAAAAAATAATTTCTAAATCTGAAAACCGAATTTTTAATCTAAAAGATGTTGTTCCATCTAAAAAAGCACTTGAAATATTTTCCATTCATGAAAAAGACCCTCGTTTGATAGAGTTAATCCTTAGGGAATCATCTGATATTATAAAGGTAACCAATAAAACTTTGATAGTGGAAACTAAATATGGATTTATATGTGCAAATGCTGGCATAGATCAAAGTAATGTTTCTTATGATACAGAAGGAGTTTTATTGTTGCCTGAGAATCCTGATGAATCTGCAAATAAAATCAGAAAATATATCTATCATAAAATAAAAAAAAATGTTTCTATCATAATTTCTGATACATTTGGACGGCCATTTAGAAAGGGTCAAACAAATGTTGCGATAGGAATTGCAGGTATTTATCCTTTGAAAAGTTATATTGGTTTAAACGATTCATTCGGTAAAATTTTAAAAGTAACTGAAATTGCTATAGTTGATGAATTAGCATCGGCTGCTGAACTTGTAATGGGAAAAACTTTGGAAGTACCAGTTGCTATTATTAGAGGATACGAACATGAATATCAAACAATTATATGCAGAAGATGAACTTGTCAATGTATCGATTAAATCCATTTTTAGAGAGAAATCTCAAGATTTATTTAGACTTTAAAAATAAGTTTTTGTAGTATTGCAAAATAATTTATTTCTATATTTTTTTGATAAATATGAATGGATATTGTTGATAGTCTAATTCAAGGGGATAAAAGGGCAATAGCTCGTTCAATCTCTTTAATTGATGATGAAGATCCACAATCTCATGAAATCTTAAAAAAAATTTATAACAGGACAGGAAATGCAATAACTATTGGGTTTACTGGCCCAGGTGGTGCTGGCAAAAGTACTCTCATTGGAAATTTAATCCCTTTTTTTAAAAAATTAGGATACAAAGTTGCTATTTTGGCAGTTGATCCTACAAGTCCGATTACTGGAGGTGCAATACTAGGAGATAGAGTTAGAATGCAATCAACAATGGATGACGAAGATGTTTTATGAGAAGCTTTGGTTCAAGAGGAACTTTAGGAGGGATTTCAAAATCATTAAGAAATGCGATTAGGATTTTAGATGCTGCAGGATATAATCTTATTTTAGTTGAAAGTGTAGGGGCAGGTCAATTAGAGATTGAAATATCAAAAGTAGTTAATTTGACAATGGTTGTATTTTCACCAAATACTGGTGATAGTATTCAAGCAGTAAAAGCAGGATTGAATGAAATAGGGGATATTTATATAGTAAATAAATCCGATATAGAAGGTGCTGGAACTCTATATTATTCTCTATTGGAATTAATTGGTGAAACTCCTAGAAAACCATCGATTGTCAAAACATCGGCTAAAACAGCTGAAGGACTACAAATACTTTGTTTGAATATTGATACTATTGTTAAAAGTAATCAATGGATTTTAAAACAAAAGCAAAAACAAAAGCAAGTCTTGGATGATGAACTAAAAGAAATGGTTTTAGAAAATATTAAACAAAGAACATTAAAAGTTTTCAAAATAAAAAGCAATGAAATAAATGAATTGCTAGAGTTCCTTGTTAAATAAAACTAGTGATCCCTATACCGTTTCAGAAGAATTATCTTTATTAATATTTTCAAACAATAATATGTATAACATATGAGTGAAAATACCATTAAAACCGATTCTGGAATTCCTGTAAAACAATTCTATTCTAAAAAAGATATACTGGATGGATATGAATCTCATCCAGGTACTTATCCTTTTTTGAGAGGAGTTTATCCCACTATGTATAGAGAGACGCCTTTGGACTATGAGACAATATAGTGGATTTGGTAGCGCGGAAGAAACCAATAACAGATTTAAATTTTTATTAGAACATGGTCAAACAGGATTATCACTGGCATTTGATTTACCAACACAAACTGGAAGAGATTCTGATGACGCTCAATCTGAAGGTGAAGTTGGTAGAACTGGCGTGCCTATAAGTTCTATTGCTGATATGCTTACCTGTTTTAAAGATATCCCGTTAGATAAAGTAAGTACTTCAATGACGATAAATTCAACAGCATCCATACTTCTTTCCTTTTATATTTCAACTGCAGAATCTCAGGCGTTTTCCCTTCTCAATTAAGAGGGACAACTCAGAATGACATTTTAAAAGAATATATTGCAAGAAATACATATATTTATCCACCAAAACCATCACTGAGACTTATTGGTGATATGATACAGTATTGTTCTTCCAATGTTCCACAATGGTATCCTATAAGTATTTCCGGATATCATATTCGAGAAGCTGGTTCTAATGCAGTTCAAGAACTTGCATTCACTTTTGCAAATGCAATAGAGTACATTAATACTTGTATTAATAAAGGATTAAAATAGATGATTTTGCTCCTAGACTTTCATTTTTCTTCTGTTGTACAATGGAATTTTTTGAAGAAATTGCGAAATTTAGAGCAGCAAGAATAATTTATTCGACAATACTTAAAGAAAAATTTGGAGCCAAAGATCCAAAATCTTTGCATTTAAGATTTCATGTTCAAACAAGTGGTGAATCCTTGACTGCTCAGCAAGTTGATAATAATATTGTTAGAGTGACCACAGAGGCATTGGCGGCTGTTTTAGGGGGCTGTCAATCTCTACATACGAATTCTAGAGATGAAGCCTTGGCATTACCAACTGAAGAATCTGTTAAAATCGCTTTACGGACACAACAAATCTTGCCTCTGAAACAGGTGTTACTAAAACTGTAGACCCTTTAGCAGGTTCATATTATATTGAATATTTAACCGAACAAATAATTGAAAGAGTTAATTCTTATCTTAACAAAATTGAAAAAATGGGTGGATCATTGGCAGCTATTGAAAGTAACTACTTCCAAGAGGAAATTAGAAAAAATGCATATGAATTAAAAAAAGAAATTGATGAAAATAAAAGAATTATCGTAGGGGTGAACAAATTTAAAGATTCTAAAGATATTGAACCTAATCTAAATGTTATTGATCATCTTCTTGAAAAAAAACAAATAGATAAATTAAAAGATTTTAAAAAGATTAGTGATAATATAAAAGTACAGACATTCTATCTCTGATCTTATATCCTATGCTGAAAAACCGGAAATTAATCTTATGCCATTTATTATAGATGCAGTTAAAAACAGAGTAACTTTAGGTGAAATAAGTAACGCTTTAAAGAAGTATTTGGTTTTTATTCTCCAAAAATCTCTTTTTAATCTATTTTTTATTATTTAATTTCAAAAAGTTTTATTTCTTGCAAGATTATTGCTTAAAATAGAATTTAAAATTTTTCTTCCTTGCTCTGATTTTTTATCTACTTTCAGTCTTGCCTTTTTTCCTATCAAATTGCTTAAAAGCAATTCATCATTTAAAAATAAATTTATTTTTTTGCCCAATAAGATCTTCATCTACTATAAGATAAATATGTGCTCCTGACTCCGTAACACTAAATTCGATTTCTTCACCAATTGCTAAAATTTTCGCTTCTACATCAATTTTTATACCCAATATTTTTTCAATTTCTGAAATTGTGCTGCCACCTCTACCTATTATTTTAGGAATAACTTCTTTATTCACAAGGATTCTTAACTTTATCATTTGAAATAATGTTAATTTCGGCATGAGGATCAAATCTTTTAATTACTTCTTTTATTTTTGACTCTGCTAACTTATTTATTTTATTACTTTTTCTGATTTTTATATTTATATTTTCTAAGGGAATTATGATATTCTCTTCTCCATATGAATAAATTTCGTATTCAGTTTCTTTGGTAAAAAAATCCTTAATTTCAACTACAGGTCTTGCTAAATCTTGTTCTGTCATACCAGCAGGAACTTTTACAGTTAAATTTAATTCATAAATCTTTCCAATCTTTCCTTCATGAATAAAAATTACAGTATCTATTATATGCGGAATCATTCCCAGCTCGATTTTGCCAATAAATCTTTGAATTGCATCTAATGCTTTACTTGCATGAATTACTCCAATCATTCCTATTCCAGTTAATCTCAAATCTGCAAATAGTTCAAAATCTTTAATTTTTCTCACTTCATCGAAAATAGTAAAATCTGGTCTAACTAATAAAAGAAGGTCAGAAACCCTTTCATATCCATTTTTAAAAGATCCATATTGAATAACACTTTCGGGAACTTGCAAATCTCTAGGAGATTCTAATGTTTTTACCAATTTGTTATTGAGAACATAATGTTCGGCAATACTACTTGCAAATGTACTTTTTCCTGAACCTGGTGGACCTGCTATTAAAATTCCTTCTGCTTCATGATGATATTCTTTTTATTAGATTCATCATTAATATCATAATCACTTAATGATAGTTTTTTTAATTGGTCTTACTGCAGTTATCTCAATTTTATTTGATATTGGCGGTTGTGTTATTACAATTCTAAGATTTTTATACATTATAACAAAACATCCTTCAAAAGCAATTTCTATTGTGGAAATTTTTTTATTATCTTTTACAGAAAATAAAAAATCTAATTATTTTAATTAATATAGTTCTTATCAATTTTTTCTATCAGAGATTTTTTCAAGTGAGAAATTTCCAGGAGTGCCTTTTTTAGCTAAAGGTTCAATTCCTTCTATCAAATGTACGCTCATTGTTTTTTCATCAAAATAATTCTCAATGTTATATTCTTCTGAAATCTCTGATTTTTTATGGATATTTATAATCCTGTAGCATCGGCAACAAGATGTTGAATATAATCTGCAGTAAATAATGTGGCATTTTCATTCTTTAGCTATATCATTTATTATTGAATCTATTCTGCCATTTTTTGCTAATTTTATTTCGGATAAGACTAGGTTTTTCTCCAACATAATTTACATCTATTTTTTTCTCAATACTTTTTTCTCTTATTTTTTTTAATTCTAGTAATCCAATTATGCCATGTTCTTTTTGTTTACAAGCCTGTGATTGCAATTCATCAATTACTGCAATAGGAATTAATATTTCATGATTTTCATTAATTTCATTATTATCAATTTTTTTACTGATTTCACCATCTATTATAATACTAGTATCCAAAACAATTTTAGTCTTCAACTTTATCTATGATTTAATTATTAACAAATTGTCTTAAAAAAGGTTACTACACAAAAGATTTAAAATAATCAAAGACTATTATTTATTGTTAATCTTATTAGAATTTTTAATTATTTTAATAGTTTTTCATCTATGAATAAGTTATATTATTGATATAAAGTAATACATTTATTTAATTGAGTAAATTAGAAATTAAAAACATCTCTAAAATGTTCTCACTTAATGGTGATAAAGGTAAAACAAATAAAGTTTTAGCTGTTAATAATGTAAATTTGTCAATTGAAGAAGGTCAATTTGTATGCTTTGTTGGTCCATCTGGATGCGGTAAATCAACACTTCTCAATATAATTGCAGGCTTGGAAAAACCATCTAGTGGCGAATTAGTATTAAATGGAAGACCAGTTTTTGAAACTGGACCTGATAGAATAATGGTTTTCAAGAAAATGCATCTATTTCCATGGTTAAGTGTTATTGATAATGTCGAATTTGGATTGAAGATGGTTGGTAGTCGAAAAGGAAAAAAGACAAAAAATCGCGATGCATTATCTTGATATGATGGATTTAGGCAAATTTGCTAAATCATATACATATCAACTTATCTGGAGGTATGAAACAAAGAGTGGCCATATCAAGGGCTTTATCGATGGATCCTGATATTTTATTAATGGATGAACCATTTGCAGCTTTGGATTCTCAAACGCGTGATTTATTATTAGTTGAACTTCAATTAATATGGGCAAAGACTAGAAAAACAATAATTTTTGTAACTCATAATATCTCGGAATCAATTTGTCTTGGAGATAAAGTTGTGGTTTTTACTAAAAGACCTGCATCTGTAAAAAAAGAGATCATGATTGATTATCGAAGACCCCGATTATCTGAAGATTCTAATTTGTTTGAATATAACTAGATTAGTTTTGGATGAATTAAAAACTGAAATAATTCAAACGAAAAAAAATTAAAATATAAAGAGTTTTTTATTTCTTTTAATATTCTACTACCCTCATTAAAATCATTAGGTGATGTAATTAAAATTTGATCTACCAGTTTTCGATTTCATGAATGAATTCTATAAACATCATCTTTATAATTCTTCCCAATTTAAGTCCAATCATTTTTGCAGGCCTTTATATTTTTTTCAGATGGAATCATTATACATGGAATCAATTTTATGTGGATAAGGTTTAATAAACTTTTTAAATCTTTTACTTCTTGCAATGAATTAATTGATTGTGTGATCATTCCATATGGATTTGATTGAATTTTCTTTTTAAATTTACTAGAATTTAAATATTTTATTTGGTATTGATAAATTTAAATTTATCAATTTATTGTAACCTAAAAGAATTAAGTATATTAATTACATCTGTTGGTTTTGAAAGTATTTCCGGAGCATTATTGTGATTTATTTGAGGCTTATCACCCATGATGAATAATAAATCTTTTATTTTCAAAAAAATTGACTGTGTTGCAAATTGTATTATTGAGTTAATGTTTCTATCTCTAGTTCTTACACTACAACTTAGTATTATTTTTTCATTTTTAATATTCTTCTAATATTATTGAAGCTCCATGTATACTCGAAATTCTCGGTATTCCTAGAACCGAATCTGTAATATGCAATGCAGTTTACATATTTCAATATTATTTGTGATTCTGTAAATAAATTTGTCAATCTCTTGATTTAATATATTGATATTTGATAGTTGAATCATGAAAAATTTTAGGAGGATTTAGTTCATAAATAATTTTCATCTTTTATTTATAAGTATGGAGTTTATTATATCTAAAAAAAGTTTTTTAAATATTCTATAATGAATCTATTTAGTATTATTGATATCTCAAAAACAATTTTATGATCTACTTTTAAATAATAAACGTTTAAAAATACCTACGATCAAATATATCCGATTTATATCACTCTGATAAAATTTATTCCAGTGTTTTGGTTATTATTCATTTTCCTAAAAATATTCCATCCATTTTATTGACAAAGCGTAGTATTTATTTAAAAAATCATGCTGGGGAAATATCATTTCCTGGTGGTAAATTTTCTCCATCTACAGATAAATCCTTTTTAGATACTGCAATAAGGGAAACATATGAAGAAATAGGTATTAAAATAAATAAAAAACAAATAATTGGATATCTCTAGTCCTATATATACATATACTTCAAAATCTTGATATATCCATTTATTGCTTTGGAAGGAAAAATTTCAGATAAACTTCAACCAAATCTTGGAAGTTGAACAGATTATTAATGTTCCTATTGAAAAATTAAAGACATGTTTATCTGATAGATGAATATTATTCAAATAAAAACTTTAAAATGTTCAAATTTATTTTTGATGAATATATTATTTGGGGAGCTACTGCAAGAATTTTAAAAGAACTCCTTGATAAATTAATACAATAATTCACTTTTTGAATTAATTATATCCTTCTTGATCTAATATTTGTAATAAACTTATCATTAAATTCAAAAGTAGATAACCTTCCTCCTATATCTTTAGTTTTTATATTATTGATAAAAAGTTTGTCCACTGCTTTTTCAATTTTTATTGATTGATTTATTATTTTTTTATCATTATATTTATCTCCAATCCATTCAAACATCATTTTTAATGCCAAAATAAAAGATGTGGGATTAGCTATATTTTTTCCCGCAATATCAAAAGCAGCTCCATGAACAGGCTCAAATAAAGCAAATTTTTCTCCTATATTTGCAGCAGGAGCTAAACCTATACTACCTGTAACTTGGGCAGCTTCATCTGAAAGAATGTCTCCAAATAAATTAGTTGTTAAAATTATATCAAATCGGTTTGGATTTCTTATCAATTCCATAGAACATGCATCCACATACATTTCCTCTACCTGTACTATCAGGATACTTTTTAGCTATTTCTTTAGCAGTTTCAATAAAAAGTCTATCACTTTTTCTTAAAACATTTGATTTGTGTACTATTGTTACTTTTTTTTTTTTTCTTTTACTTGCTATTTTAAATCCATATTCTGAGATTTTATTACAGGCGTCTCTACTTGTTTTCCTTAACGAAATTATCGGTATCGTCATCCGAAAAAAATTCCCATCCAACATACAGATCCTCTGTATTTTCTCTAACTGTTATCAAATCTACATTCTTTGATATTGAATCTATATTCGGATAGTTTTTTGATGGTCTTATATTTGCAAATAATTCAAAGTATCTTCTTAAAACCAATACTACATCAGCTGCAGATTCTCCAACAGGAGACTTTAAACAAGCGTGAGAATTTTTTATTTGTCTAAATGATTCTTCAGGTAATGCTGAATTATATTTTAATAATGCATTATCTCCTGCTTCTACTTTAATTATTTCAAATTTTAAAGATGCCTGATTTATCATGAATATTTCTCCAATATTTTATTTATACATTCTGAAAGTTCAGGTCCTATGCCATCACCAACGAGTAATGAAATTTTATATCTGGTCATTATTATAATAATAATAAAAATTATTATTCATTTATATTCATTTTCCGTTTGAATCATTTTTTTTAACATGCTTGTATTTATTGCATCAATTACTGCTTGAACTGAAGTTACTACTATATCCTTGCCTGATTTTCTTGATGAAATGATATTGCCTTCTTTGTCTTCAACTTTAACTGAGACTTCTGCAGAAGCAGTCGGAGCCCCCTGTAATTGAATCCAATTTGTATTCTCTTATCTTTATACTTGCTATTTCATTTGCAATAGTTTGAATTGCTTTTAATGCTGCATCAACTGGTCCAACACCAGTTTCTGAAGCAATAAAATCTTTACCATGGATATTTAACTTTACAACGGCTGTAGGAATTATATGTAATGCCAGTGACTATATGAAATTCATTTAGTTTAAATTTTTCATCAAATTTTTTATTTTTAATCACCTCAGATGCTATTGATAGTAAATCCGATGTAGTTATTGGCTGGCCAGAATCTGCTATTGTCTTTTGTTTATCAACAATTTGTTTTAATTGGTCTTCTGTAGTGTTAATTGCAAATTCTTCTAATATTGCTTTAATTCCATGGGCACCTGCATGTTTTCCAGCCTGTAACCATCTTTTTCTGCCGACTAATTCTGGACTTATGGGTTCGTAGGTAAGAGGATTGTTTATTATTCCATGAGTATGAATTCCTGATTCATGGCCAAATGCATTTTCACCAATAATGGCTTTATTTGGTTGAACAATAATTCCCATTGTATTTGAAACAAATCTTGAAACATCATACAAAATAGATGGATTGATATTATGTTGATAATTATAAAGACATTGTAAAGCCATTACTACCTCTTCAAGGGATGCATTACCTGCTCTTTCACCTAAGACCATTAATCGTAACATGTGCACAAGATGCTCCTGCTTCAAACCCTGCAATAGAATTTGCAACTGCAAGGCCAAAATCATCATGACAATGTACACTAACTGGTAATTTGGTTGCATTTTATTACATCTGTTACCAATTCAGAAATATATTTTGGAGTGGAATATCCTACTGTATCAGGGATATCAATTCTATCTGCACCTGCTTCAGCTACTGCTTTAAATACTTGATTTAAGAAATTGTCTGTCGGATCGTGTTGCATCTTCTGCAGAAAATTCTACTTTCAGGCCATGTTTTTTTGCATATTCTACAGCAAATATTGCTTTATCCATAGACTTGGTCTCTTGTCATTTTTAATTTGTATTGCAAATGTATATCGGATGTTGCAATAAAAGTATGAATATATTTTAAATCACAATCAATTGCTATATCTATATCATTTTTTACAGTTCGAGCTAAACCACATATATCGGCTTTGAGTCCTAATTTGCATATTTTTTTTATTGCTTCTACCTCTCCGGGGGATACTACGGGAAATCCTGCTTCAATAGCATCCACTCCAAGCTCATCAAGCTTTATTGCAATTTCTATTTTCTGATCAGGGGAAACATCAACTCCAGGAGTTTGTTCACCATCTCTTAATGTAGTATCAAAAATTCTGATTTTTCTATTATTAAAGCTCATCACTTATTCCTCCTCTTGGTAATGCTGAAACCCCAGTTCGTGCAACTTGTATTATTCCATAACTTGATACCAAATTTTTAAAAGCATCAATTTTATCTGGAGTTCCTATTAATTCTACAGTAATAGTTTCATTACTTATATCCATTATATTTCCTCTATATATTGATGCAAAGTTTGCTATTTCGATTCTTGTTGTGGGATCTTTTGCATTCATTTTTATTAATGCTAATTCTCTATAGACAGTATTTTCTTTGTCAAGCACATTGACTTGAATTACGTCTATTGTTTTCCGTAATTGTTTTACTAGTTGCTCTAAGGTTTTTACATCTGATTTAGTTGTTATAGTCATTCTGGATAAATCTGGCTTTTCAGTTATTCCAACAGTGATACTTTCAATGTTGAAATCTCTTGATCTAAATAAATTTGTAATTCTAAATAATACTCCTGGTTTATTTTCTACAATTACAGATAAAATATATAAGATTTGCATTATTGCTGCTATTTATAAAAATCGATTTATTATTATCCATTTAAATTCAAGCTCCTGTAACCATATCTTTTAATCCAGTGCCCGGAGCAACGAATGGATATACATCTTCATTTGGATCTATTGGAATATCAATCACAGTAGCTACATCTGACTTTACTGCAGTCTTTTATCGCCTTTTCTAATTCTTCCATTGATTGAACACGAAAACCTTGGGCACCATAAGCTTCTGCTATTTTGCAATAATCTGGACAGTTTTTTAAGTGAACCCCGCTATATCTTCTATTATAAAAAGTGCGTTGCCACTGTGCAACCATTCCCAACATATAGTTGTTAAGTACAAAAACGATTACCGGTAGATCTTCCAATACTGAAACTGCAAGTGAATTTTCAGTCATATTAAATGAACCATCCCCTGCAATGTCTACTACTGGAACGCTTTTTCTGGCAGCTTTTGCTCCAATCGATGCAGGAAAACCAAAACCCATTGTTCCTAATCCAGTAGAACTAAAAAACGTTCCAGGCGATATAACGTCAAAATGTAATGAAGCCCACATTTGACATTGGCCAACTTCTGTTGTAACTATTCCATCCGATAGGCAATATCTCTCTTAATTTTTTTAAGGATTTTTTAGCTGTAATTTCCCTTGAATAATCTTTAAGACTATCCTCATAATAAGATACTAATTCTTTCTTTCTGTTTAACCATTGTTTGGATAATTTCTTCATTTGATTTAAATGTTTTGGTATCATTTTAATTAATGTTCTCAATGATGATTTTACATCACCAATAACTGCAGCATTTACAGATTTATTTTTACCTATTTCTGCAGGATCTATATCAAAATGAATTACATTTATATCTTTACCAAATTCATCAAACCTCCCTACAGTTCTATCGGAAAACCTTGCTCCAATTGCAACTATGCAATCTGCTTCAAGAATCATTCTATTTGCTTCGGCATGTCCATGCATACCTATTGGGTCCTAAAGATAACTGATGATTTTCTGGAAATGCACCCTTACCTTTGAAAGTTGAAACAACTGGAATTGATAACAATTCTGCCAATGTCTGCAATTCGGAAAAAGCACCAGAAAGAATTACTCCTCCTCCTGCCATAATTATTGGTTTTTCGGCCTTTAGTAACATTTCACATGCTTTATTTATTTCTGATAAATCTGGATCTACATTAGGATTATATCCTCTAACCTTTATGTAATCTGGAAAGTCTATTTTTGCTACTTGTTGTTGAACATCTTTTGGAATATCAATTAATACAGGACCTGGTCTACCACTTTCAGCAATATAAAATGACTTTTTTACTGCTTCGGGTATTTCCGATGCTTGTCTTGGTTGAAAAGAATATTTTGTACAAGGATTAGTTATTCCAATAATATCAATTTCCTGAAAAGCATCTTTTCCAATCATTGGTAATGCTACTTGTCCTGTTACTGCAACAATTGGAGACGAATCAGAATATGCAGTAGCAATTCCTGTTACAAGATTAGTGGCCCCGGGACCAGAGGTAGCAAAACATACTCCTGCTTTTCTTTTTATCCTCGCATATCCATCCGCCATATGAGCTGCAGATTGTTCATGTCTAACCAAAATATGCCTTATTTTAGAATCAACTAATGCATCATAAATTGGAAGATTAGCTCCTCCTGGAAGACCAAAAATATATTCTACCTTTTCTTTTTCTAAGGCAGTTAATAAAGCAGTTGCGCCGGATATTTCACTCATTATATTATCAAAACAACTCCTGATTAAAATATTTAAAATTTATAATAGTAAAAAATTTTTAAATAAAAATGAAATATTATATGTTTCATAATAATTAATTTTGATTTTTTAACTTCATTTTTAAATACATTTATTTAATTTATAAATCTTGTCTAAAAAAATACAATAGATATTAATTAAAAATGATATATTTTAGTAATTTGTAATATCTTTTATTAATTTATTATAATGCATTGTGTATTTTTGCTTTGGATTCTTTTAAAAATAAATCATACGCTTCTGAAAAATTATAATTTTCATGTACAATTGATTTAACTGCTTTTATCATTGCGATAGGATGTTCTGATTGCCAAATATTTCTTCCCATATCTACGCCAGATGCACCATCATTAATTGCATCAAATGTTAATTGTAAAGCATCTCTTTCAGATATCTTTTTACCTCCTGCAATAATTATTGGAATAGGACAACTTTCCACTACCTTTGTAAAATCTTTACAATAATATGTTTTTACAACATGTGCTCCTAACTCGGCTGCAATTCTACATGCCAATCCTAAATATCTTGCATCCCTTGCCATTTCTTTTCCAACTGCTGTTACTGCTAAAATAGGAATTCCATATCTTTCTCCATCATCTACTAGTTTAGATAAATTAGCTAGTGTTTGAGATTCATATTTACTTCCTATAAAAATGGATAATGCCAGACATGATGCATTTAATTTTATTGCTTCCTCTATTGAGGTAACTATTGTCTCCTTGGATAAATCTTCTCCAATAATACTTGAACCTCCTGAAACTCTTAAAACAATAGGAACATTAATTTCAGGAGAAACCGATGTTCGTAAAATGCCCCTTGTAAGCATTATTGAATCTGCATGAGGTAGCAAAGGTTTTATGGTCTCCTTTGGATTTTCAAGCTTTTCAGTGGGTCCAAGAAAATAACCATGATCTACAGCCAACATTACACATCGTCCATCTTCTAGGTCTAATTATTTTTGAAAACCTATTTTTCATTCCCCAATCCATTTATTTCACTTATATTGTCTTTCTTTAGATATTATAAAACTTTGAGATTTAACCTGAATGAAGTTATAATTATTTTCATTGCATCTTTAGCTTTATGTGCATATTTTAAAGCATCAAATGAATTATTTAAAGGAAATTTATGAGTTATTAGTGGTTCAAAATCTATTATATTATTTGTTAATAATGTTATTGTTTGATGGATTTCTTTTTCAGAAGCAGCATAACTTGGAATAATTTTCAATTCTTTTGAATATATTAAATTAAAATCAATTTTTAAATCCGAATCTTTAGTGGTACTCCAAAAAGAGATATAGTTCCACCTCTTCGGGTAATATTCAATGATTGAATAATGCATCTAAATTACTTGTAGATATTATTGATATGTCTACACCAATTTTTCAACTTTTGAAAATACTATATTTTTCTAAATTATTGTTATCTATTATTTGCCATATTAATTGTAATGATGGTGGGATCAATATTTTTTGCAAACTTTAATCTAAATTCATTTATATCTACTAAAATTATTTTGGATGCGCCGAAATGTTTGGCTAAAATCATATGGATTAAACCTGTAGGTCCTGCTCCAAAAATTGCAATTCTATCTGCCTTTTTCATGTTTATTTTATTTAAAGATCGAATACAGCATGCAATAGGCTCTATTAGAGCAGCCTGATTAAAATTAATATTATCGGGTAGTTTTACAAGACCTCCTCTTAAAACATTCCATTCCGGCACTAAAATATACTCTGACAATCCTGATGGTTCAATATTACTTGATTGATATTTTTCACACATCGTAAAATCTTCATTATAACAATAATGACAGGAATAACAAGGTACATGGTGATGAATAAAAACTCTGTCTTTTATTTTAAAATTTTTTACATTTTCTCCAATTTCTATTATTTCTCCAGCAGGTTCATGACCTATTCTAGATCGAGTTCATTCCATATTTACCAAATACTTTTTCTAAATCGGATCCACATATTCCACATGATTTCATTTTAACTAATACATCATTTTGATTTACTTTAGGGATCTCTATATTTACTAATTTTTACACTTTTATTATCAAGACTGCTGTTTTCATTTATCATTATCTTTTATCTTTGTATATTGAGATATTTTTATTTTATATATTTTTTTGGTTTTTTTTCAAATAATTTTTTACAACCTTCGCAACAAAAGAAAAAAGTTTTGTTATTGTGTTCAAAAGTTGTTGCTAGTTCTTTATCCAATTCAATTCCACAAACTGGATCTATAGGCACAATTAAAAAAAAATTAACTAGATATTTATTTATTTATTCATTTATTTTTTATTTTTATCTTTATTCTAAATTGTCATGATAGCATTATTTTATTTTTATGTCAAATTAAATTAACTTTATTCTAATTTATCTTAGGTAATTTAATAAAATTAATGTCATGTCCTGTAATAGAAATTTATTGTGATAAATGCGGTAGTAAAATAAAACATATGATAACACTCAAGCCTATAAAAGATATTCTTAGAATTACGAAATATAAATGTTCATCTTGTGGTCGGATTTAAATCCTATTGATTTTACAATTGAATTAGAAAATTACTAAAAAAATTTTTATTTTTATAGTTATAAATGCTTAAATTAATAAAAACTTAAAATTGTTATTTAAAATACCTATTCTGGTCAACAATACCCAAATTATAAAAATAATAGACAACAAATCGCATTTTAAAAAGAATAGATGGTCAATCATTATTCATACCCGATTTAACTTTAAAATTGATAAACAATGATCAGAAATTAGAGATTTGGCTTAGGAGTTATTAGATTTAAATTCTTGGCAGCCTCAGCTATTGCCGTTACTAATGGTTTAGCTTTAAGTTATTGCTACCAACCAAACAGTTTCAATATTTTTTATGCAATTTTAACTTATATAGGAATTTTTTGTCTGCATTCAAGTGTAGATTTATTCAATGATTATTGGGATTTTAAACGCGGAATAGATCTGATTACAAAAAAAACTAAATTTAGTGGAGGAACAGGGGTTTTACCAGAAGGGTTATTAAAACCAACTGAAGTATATCGCGCAGGCAATATTATTCCTAATATTGGGATTATCCATTGGTTCTTTTTTTGTTTCTGTTAAAGGATATCTAGTTGCTATTAATTCTTAGGTTTTGCAACATTATCTATAATATTGTATTCTAATAAATTAGTTAATGTTGGATTAGGGGAGCTATTTGTAGGAATTAAAGGAGTGTTAATAGTTATTGGATCATTTTATGTTCAAACCAAGTACAATTATTTTGGAATCGATTATTGTAGGAGTATAATAGGATTATTATCATCATTAGTTCTCTATATCAATTCTATTCCGGATATTAAAGCAGATAAAGCCAAAGGTAGAAAAACTCTGGCGATTATTTTAAATAATTATTCACAATCAAAAATCTTTACATTTGTATTAAGTTTATTTATTTTCATTTATTCTCTAACTTTTATTTTTTATTATTTGTAATGCATAATATTTACTCCATTTATTATAAGTCTTTTTTTATTTCCTTTGGCAATAAATTATTATTTAAAATTTCATATGTATATATTTAATATAAAGAAAATTGATTCATTTTATGAAAAAATTATGGAAAAAACAATTCTTTTTTCTAGACTATATGGTTTTTCTATTGTAATAGGAATATTGATTAATTGTATTTATAATTACAAAAAATGATTAAATAAAATATAATATATAATAGAAATTATTGTGGAAAATACATCTATCAAAAAAGAAAAATATTATTCATATTCTCAAATCTACTCGGCTTTTAAAAACAAGATTCCATTTTTAAAGAATTTTACTATTTTGATAGATTGACTTCAACTCAAGATTTTGCATTTAAACTAATTAAAAGAAAAAAAATAATTAATCCTACTGTTATTATCTGTAATATTCAATCTAATGGTAAAGGAAGAAAAGGAACTTGATGGGCTTCATAAAATTGGTGGAATTTGGATGTCACTTATTTTAGAATCGAATTTGAAAATTGAAATATTCATTTATCTTTGTAATGATTTCTGCTATTTGTATTTGTGAGACAATTGAGAAAGAAACCCAATTAAAACCTGATCTGAAATGGCCCAATGATATTTTTATTGATGGAAAAAAAATTGCAGGAATTTTAATTGATATTGAAGCTAATATCGATGAACAATAAATAATAATATAATTAGGAATTGGAATAAATACGAATAATGATATAGATTCAACCTTACTTGAAATTCAAAAAATGGAACCATCCTTATTATAATATTACAACTTTGAAAAAAGAATTAAATGAATATAGAAATTTCCAATATGGATTTTTTATCCAAAGTTACTTAATAATCTTAATTTTTATTTGTTAAAAATCAATACAAATTCTTTTAATTATGAAAACATTTTTAAGATATATAAAGAAAGGATTATGAATTCTAAAAATAAAATACATTATGCTTTTAAAAATAATGATAATATTAATTTGATGGAGAAATAATTGATATGAACCTGATGGAACACTTTTAGTTAAAGATAGTTCAAAAAACAAAATAATAAAATATCTTCTGCAAATAATGTGAATCATTAATCATTTATCATACATTAGATTGTATGATTGATAAAATAAATATAAATTTAAGAGCCTATCATTCCGGGCATTTTCAGTAGGAGCTTCTAAAATCTTTATCTATATCAATTCCTTCTTTTGAAATTATATGGATATTTTTTAATGGCGTACCCTACTGGGGGCGACAGAATCACTGTTTCTCCTGGATTTAATATGTTAACCTTTGCTTTAAATTTTAAATTATTATCATAAATAATAGTTATATCATTTAATGGAAGTAATCCAGTATTTTTTAAAACTACTCTTGAATTAACAAATAATGATTCTGGATCTTTAATTGCATCAACATCTAAGGAATAACTTCTGAGTTGGAATAAAAATTACTAACATTATATAGAATAATGCCACCTACAATAATTATTAAAACTATTAAAATTGTTTCAGTTTTTCTTATTTTTATCATCTTTTTCTTTCATATATTAAAAATCTTATCTTATATAATAAGAATTATATATAACAAATAATATTATTATTAAAACATAAAATTTGCAAAATTTTTAGGATATCTCTAAAAAAATTATAATAATTTAATTAAATTTTATTATCGATTTAATTAATAGTTCATCTATCATTTTTTTCTTTCTATTTTCCAATTTAAACTGCTTTGTTGCATATTATTTTAATCGTTTTTTGTTAACGTTTGCCTATTAAGGTTGTAAAGCTAACAGGCAAAATTTAACTTATCTTATCCTAAATGAAATATCGATTGACTGTATTTCGGCCTCTTAACTTAAGAGTTATGTAAACATACATAGATGCTTTCTTTATGTAAACTGTTTGTGATTATTCTGCTACCTGCATATTTTTTGTTATAATTTATGGTCCAAGTAGATATCGCTTTACTCATGTCACAATCATTTCTGAATGTGGAATGGTTAATTGTCTGTCTGTATAGCCATAACCATCTTGCTTCTACTAGGTTTAGTTCTGGAGATCATACAAGCAAAAATACAAAATGTATCCTTGAATGATATTTGGCTATTGTTTGTTTAACTTTGTTGGATCGATGAATCGATACATTATCCAGTACCAAAAATATTTGTTTTACACTGGAATCATATTTTTGGTCAACTCGTTTGATTAAATCTAAAAACTATTTACCTGTTTTCTTTTTGTATGAATATGTCCCCATCTGGTTATCGGTATGATCATAAACACCAAATACATTTAGTATCCCGTTCATTTTTTGAGCCTTGGATACCCTGGATTGTACAAAAAGACCAAGAGGTATCACCATATGATTTTGCAATAGTAGGTCTCCCTTCTTATCCTCATAAAGCAGCAGGATAGTAGAATCAGAAGAAGACAGACTGGTTAAAGAGCTAGACGCACGGATTGAAAAGATTCAGAGAAGAATATTAAAGATAAAAATCATATTTGGAGTCAAATTCAAATACATCAGCCGAAACAGCATAACAAGATGATGACGATGAGGAAGTCTAATCTCATTATTTTCCGTTTGCGATGTTATTAGTAATATTTAATAGATTTAAAAAAGTGGATAGAGAACTTTCTATTTTTTAAATAATGCAAAAATCATTATATATCCATTTTTATTTTGTTTTGGAGGATTGTTGAGAAAACCACTCTTGCCAAAATTTATTATCATGAGGAACAGAATCCATTATATAATCTAGTAGTTTATTTAAAAAAGGAGAGTTTACTCTAACCATTATACGGCAAGATAATTAACATTGAAGGATTACCAAGCAAATATGGAGGAACATATACCTTAACATTATTCCCGGTCATATCAGGTATTTTTACAAGTGGTAAAGTATAGGAATTATTAGTATTATTGAATATGGCCATATACCAGCCTTTTAATTTAAATTCTAAAGCGGGCCCAGGAGGGATGTAATTCAAAAGTGAATGTAATCCACCTAACAGTTATTGTTGAATTATTAAAAAACCATATCTCGAAATAAAAAATATGTTCTTTGGACATATATTTTATTGAAAGCAAAGAAAGGAGGCTATTGAATAACAGGTATCCATAAACTGTAATAGTAATTATACAAGGGATTTATTATGTATGATTGTTGATTATTGCTTGTTTTATAATTGCAATCAACGTACAACTTTCAGATATATTTATCGAAATAATGGCAAGAACTATATAATTATATTTTAAAATGGTTTTTCTTCTTATTGACAATCAAGCACAAGCTTAAATATAAGATCTATATTGTATTAGTGGGGGCACTCTACTAGAATAATGTATCATAAACCTAATATACGAAAATTAACCAAAACTTTTAACCATTACTTTGGTCATACTATATTTAACCAAAACTTATTTTTTGTCATATGGATGACTAGTTTATTAATTCTTTTTAATTTCTTAAACTATTCCTATAACAACATATACTCTCAAACTG
>CAWISD010000077.1:0-8428 GCA_963838615.1 uncultured Nitrososphaeraceae archaeon | reverse complement strand
AGAAATCTTCAATGCTTTTGTTTTTGAAGTTGTCTAGTTTTCGGATTCCGTCTATAGCCGCATACTTGTAGGCATACGTGTAGGTTGGAGTGTTAAGCGTCACCTCTAGGAAAGTGTTAATCGTTCCGTTGAAATGTATAACCATCTGTCCTATGCCGACTATCTCTGAAGCTATGTCTCCGAAACAATGTACCCCTAGCAGTCGGCGATCTTTCTTGCTGAAAATCAACTTCAATATTCCTCTGTGTTTCACTGATAGACTCCACGTGGATATTGCCATCACCACAAATATTCCACCATATGCTGCATATACGCACCAAAATTAAAGGCTGAAAGGTTGGAAAGTCCATATAAAAAGAGGTACAAGTCTATCACACATATACATGCACCAACAACAACAACAATTCAGATATAATCTTCTTTCAACAATAATGTTTAAAATAACCTCTTAAATCACATTAAACTTGTCATTTTGTAAGCCTTATTTTTACATGGAGACCATGGAAAGACCTGCTAAAGATTAACTTGTTAAAAAGCAAAACAAGATAATAATCTGTCAAGGCATACAAACCCTAGTGACTTGCAGATACTTTCAAATGTTATCATAATATTCAAACAGAGCAGGATTTAAAAGCCAAAATTATGCCCATCCACCTGCCATACAAGCCATCTTGGCTATATTTTATTGGATGCAGTTATTTGTTATCTAATAAATAGAGAAAAGATACTCGAGACACTAAGTCCGAATTAATTTCCCATATAATATTGATACTGGTTTTCGAATTTATAGGGATACTCTAGGGAAAGACGCAAGATTTACAGCAATTTGATGAAGTAGGGGAATTAAAGATTACTGCGATTCTGGTTATGGATTATTGTGAGTTTTGATGTCGATTTATCACATCATTTTTGGAAATTAATGGAGTCCTATTATTTATGATTTTATACTATAGATCTAGTTTGTTGGTCTATTAATATCGGCATTAACAATCCATTATCTATTTTAAAACCCGAAATCTCATAGACCTTTATAATTTTTTGACATTTGAAGTAACATTTACTCGATTCCAAGCAGTACATGTTTATCCTCATCGGAAGGTAAATAAACCCATAAAATCATTCTGATTGTGGATTATTTCTCATATGTTTTATCCTCTAAATATGATAATTAGGCTGGATTAATGAAATCAAATAAATCCAATTATAAACTCCACCATCCATATACTCATTATCGATATGCCTTGTAATTTAATACTGATGCTTCATATTCACTTCTCATAACAAATCCATTTTACCAGGTAAACCTTGTATTATTGTCATGTCCCCTTGGATAAGGATAGCAAAATAGGATATACTATTTCATCCCATGGCTACTACTAGCAAATGCTTAATGGATATATACATACTATTATTTCTAATGGCTCTGTTCACTTAACGATAAATCTATTCTTCAAGGTGTTTCATCTCCTTTATGAACTCCAGAAATAGAACACCTTCGGAATACATACAATGTGGTTTGTATTTTTATTTTTTAGGGCTTTCTTTAAAAAGATCATCTGAAAGACTATCTTCGCATTTTATCAAACGAAATCATGTTTCCATCTGGAACTGGATATAAAAATATAATCCTCAGAAAATATCCTCAAAGAAAAAGAAAATCTCTGAGTATTCTTGTATACAAAAAGATGAAACTATAATTAAAGTTGGGTCAGAATACTTCTGGATATGGGTTGCTATTCGAACCTAAGAACAAAGAAATCCCCAGGATGAGCGTATCAAAAGAGCGAAAAATATGTTTTTGTGGTAGCAGTACATTTTCTATCTGATATCGTCGAGAAACATGGTCGACACCAGTTTCCACAGATGGAGTACATCGTATCCTCAGCAAGCCTGTCAGTTTCTTAAAACTTGATCATCATCTACATTCTTTTGTATACAAGAATGGAAAAGCATTATTGAAAGAACAATTCAGTACATCAAAAAGATAGAACAGAATGTTTTGATGATTATTTTCCTTGCAAAAAAGAAGAAATGCAATTTAACGCATGTACACCAATGGTTTAATTTATTTGCATTTCGTTATAACAAAGAATTGATCTATTGCCTTTACAGGGCCTGGCATCGTATTATCACTACATTTCTTGCATAATTAGCACCATTAGAAAACTTTCTAAAAGGTAGACATAACTCAATCGTAAAGCGCGAATTAAAATATAATATTATAAAAAATTACTGAGAAATTATAAAATTTTGGTATATTTCTAATTATGCAAGAGATGTATTATATTCGATAATATATTACAATTGTAAAACAGAAAAATCCAATCCAAAATCAATAAAATATATGCTTGGAACTATCGGGTATGATAATCAGATAAAGATGAATAATTTGAAATTGTGACCATCTTCGGTTAAATGGTAAATAGATCGACTGTATTTTAAATTTCTATAAACCTTTGTAGAATTAAACAGAATGTTAAATTAAAATGTAAATTTATGTACTTTAATTGGTATCTATTGCATAAAATCTATTAAATTACTTGACTGAATCTAGATATATTACCACAAGAAAAATATATACATCATTACTTATACTGATAATGGAATATTATATAAACATTAAGAATAATAAAATTAATACAATATTATCAATTTTTATGATAAGTACGTTAATTTTAGCTCCTTTATGTGTTAGTAGTAATATTTTTGCTCAAGACGACTTTAACTCTGCAATTCATACTATAAGCCAAGCACAATCTAATGCACAAAATGCTCTATGCCTTTCTGGAGCTCTTACTGGTCCAGCCTGTAACAATACAAGTGTTCAAGGCCAAACTAATACTGGAAGCAACACTGCTGGTCAAACAGCTGGTGGAGGAACAGGTAAACATGCTAGTGGAGGCGTCAACTCTGCAAACCAGGCTATAACCCAAGCACAATCTAATGCACAAAATGCAGCATGCATTGCTGGAGCTCTTACTGGTCCAGCCTGCAACAATACAAGTGTTCAAGGCCAATACTAACACTGGAAGCAACACTGCTGGTCAAACAGCTGGTGGAGGAACAGGTAAACATGCTGGTGGAGGAACAGGTAAACATGCTAGTGGAGGCGTCAACTCTGCAAACCAGGCTATAACCCAAGCACAATCTAATGCACAAAATGCAGCATGCATTGCTGGAACTCTTACTGGTCCAGCCTGCAACAATACAAGTGTTCAAGGCCAATACTAACACTGGAAGCAACACTGCTGGTCAAACAGCTGGTGGAGGAACAGGTAAACATGCTAGTGGAGGCGTCAACTCTGCAAACCAAGGAATAGGCCAATCACAATCTAATCACAAAATGCACAATGTGTATCCGGTAGTTCGATAGGTGGTTCATGCAACAATACAAGTGTTCAAGGCCAATACTAACACTGGAAGCAACACTGCTGGTCAAACAGCTGGTGGAGGAACAGGTAAACATGCTAGTGGAGGAGTCAACTCTGCAAACCAAGGAATAGGCCAAACCCAATCAAATCACAAAATGCACAATGTGTATCCGGTAGTTCAATAGGTGGTTCATGCAACAATACAAGTGTTCAAGGCCAAACTAACACTGGAAGCAACACTGCTGGTCAAACAGCTGGTGGAGGAACAGGTAAACATGCTAGTGGAGGCGTCAACTCTGCAAACCAAGGAATAGGCCAATCCCAATCTAATCAACAAAATGCACAATGTGTAACCGCTGGAGATTTGGGTGCCTCTTGCAATAATACTAGTTCTCAAGGCCAATACTAACACTGGAAGCAACACTGCTGGTCAAACAGCTGGTGGAGGAACAGGTAAACATGCTAGTGGAGGCGTCAACACTGCAAACCAAGGAATAGGCCAATCCCAATCAAATCAACAAAGTGCACAATGTGTAGCTGCTGGTTCATTAGGTAACTCATGTAAAGGAAATCCAAATGCCATATGCGTATCTGGAAAAGATAAAATTGTTTCATGTAACTCCTGAGGAATTCCAAAAACTACTTAACAGCGGAAAAACTTTAACAGCTAACTTGACCAGTGATTCATTAATTTTTTTCCTTTTTCAACAATTTTTTTCCAATGTTAAAAAAAGATTTTATTGAAAATTATCATAAACAATTAGATTTTCTTTATGATAAAAAAACTCTAAACCAAGAAAAACTTTATCATTTTAAAAAAAGAGGAGTCCAATTTTTTGATACTGATAAAGATCTAAAGTGTTATCATTTATCTAAAATTCTTCCATATATTGTAATAGGTGCATCAAATGAATATATTGATAAAATGAAAGTTCCTTATCAAGCAACAAGTTTTGTCGCTGGAGAAGTTTATTCTCAAAATAGTGGAATATATGCTTACAAAATAATCGGAAAACAAGGTGGTGGTGTTAAATTGTTAACTGGAGGAACTAGAAAATTAGGTGATAATATTTTTGCATCTTTGCATCGTATTCTTGTTGGAAATCGTGCTATTATGGTGACAATAAATAATATGATGGAAAACCACGATCAAATTTGGTCATGGGATTTCTTTGGAAAACATCTTTTTGATAAAAATCCACTTATTTATAACGATCTTTTAAATTTATCCAAGAAATTTGTGGATAAAAGTAAATTTCATTTTATTATATCTATTAGAACATTTGAAAGTATGAACAAATTAAATTTTATTGAATTATATAATAATAATAAAATTGCAATGTTAAATCCTGAAAATAATATAAAAGTTATTATCATTACAACACTTCAAATTTATAATTTTCTTTCGAAATTTATTAAAGAATCCTCTTTAATTTCTTATATAATTACTGGTAGATAATTTTGAAATGCAAACAGGATTAGAAATTTTAAGAAAAGAATTTGATATTAAATATTTGTTAAATGATGGAGGACGAATAATGTCAAATTCTATAAGAGATTCTGGCATATTGGGTGAAGAACGCGTTACATTGGAACCATTTAATTCTGTAACTCTTGATTACACATATTAATAGTAATTGTATTTTAGGCAAAAAGAACACTGGCCTTGATAAATCTGAAATTGAACCAATCTATTTTACTGGATTCTCAATCTGTAAATGATGAAAAGATGAATGTTTATATTTATCCTATGGATGAAAACAAAATTTTTTAATTGTCTTTTCTTTCTTTTTCATTTCTCTCTTCTTTAATCTTATTTGCATTCTATTTTCACCTTCTAAAAATCTTTCTTCTTCTTCTATATTTTGTAAAATTAATTTAGGAACTTCTATAGGTTTTCCTTTCTCATCTAATGCTACTAGGGTAACATATGCAGTGCCCGTTAGCACTTTTTGTGATTTGTTTAAATCTTCAGCTTCAATATTTACTTCTACTTCCATAGAACTTCTTTTTACATAATTTATTCTCGCTTTTAGTATCAATGCATTTCCTATGTATACTGGTTTTGAAAATGTCATGCTATCCATACTTGCTGTAACAATATTTGCATGACCTGCATGCCTTTTTGCTACCAATCCTGCGATTAAATCAACATGTTTTAATATCATTCCTCCAAAAACATTGCCAAGGGATTTGCATCTGAAGGTAACATCACTAAAGTGGTTTCAGCTTCTGATTCTTTTACTGTTTTGCCTGTTTTGCTGTTTTGAATTTCTGTTGTATTATTGTATTTTGTCATTTATAATAAATCAAACCGTTATTGGATGTAATTATTCTTTTTTAGTTTGGAGAAAGAATTGCTATTTTATATGATTCATTTACTGTAGGGTTCTTGATGTTGTTATCTCGCATTAAATTATCTATTGTTTTATATCTATAACTGGTGAATCAATAGAGAATAGAAATTACGGTTAATGATATTTACTGTGTTATATTGTTTTCTTTTACTATTTTCATTCTAGTTTTTTGTTTATTTTTTTATCTGCTGATTCTCATATAGTTTATGCTTATTTTACAATTCTGTTTTTATCATTAAGCAAGAAAATAGGGCTATTGTGTAATTAGATATTTCCAATTTATTTATAAATTATAATCATTGACATACTTTTTACTTTCTAATTCGAATAGATTTCTTGCATAATTAGACACCTAACAAAATTTTATAGATTGTCAATGAATATGATTGTAATATTTACATTTTAATTTGCTAATTACGATCAAGATGTGTTACATTTTTAGAAATTTTTCTAATGATCCTAATTATGCAAGAGATTTAATATTATTTTTAAAAATTATTGAGTTTATATTTCTCAATTTATTTAATTAATATTATGTATTCTTGTTTTAATACAAAGAATATCTTCTTCATTAATTCAATCATTTTAATAACATCTAAAATAAAATCTTACAATATCAAATTAAAATCCATACCTTTATTATCATTTTTTTTACTTTTTATTCTAGTTTCAAATTTATCTTTTAATTATAACTCTATTTGGGTTTACGGACATACTTTATTTGGCAATAATAACAATAATGGCATTCAAATTCAAACAAATGGAAACTACAAGGTGGGATTAGCTACAAGTCCACCAACTATTGTATTAAATAAAACTATCAATATGCTTTTAACTGTTAATTCAACAACTGGTGACAAAATAATGGAGCTTCCAGCATATATATCTCTTCAAAAAGATGGTAAAATCGTAAACTCTTCAAATACTCTTATAATGATAGATGGAGGACATTATAATTTTAAAACTTTTTTTCCTCAAACGGGAAAATATCTTTTATTTGTGAACTTGAAAGACTTGTATTATACAAATTCAATTCTTTCCTTTATTTTCGCCCTTGATGTGAATGTTCCTCTCACAGACCAATTTTACGCCTTGATAAAATCTTTTTTCATAAATTATTATTATATTTATATCCCTATTGCCATTTTGATTTGTGTTATTTTTCTTAAATTCATAAAAAAAATGAGCAGGAAAAAATAACATTGATAGTTCGGTGGTTGTACAAGAAACTACATAAATAATAATTTTATAGAAGATTGTAAGATGAAAAAATCACTTAGCGCAACATTTTCAATTTTTATATCCTTTGTCCTTGTTTTTGGTGTGTTTTCAGTTAATGGAAACATTTACGGACAAACAGTTACTGGAACGATGAATATGAACAAGCAACTATGCTACTACTTCTCCAGCTGCAGTCTACTACTGCTCCAGCTAGCTTCTACTACTAGCTGCTAGTACAGAGACAGTAACAAGGGATGCTGTAACTTTATTGTTGGAAGGTAAAACCTTACCTAAAGGGCGATTATATCGAACTGTATGATTCTACTCCATACAAGATAGTAACTGGTCATTTTGTTGCAAAAGTGCCTTGCAATTCTAAAAGTCAATCTGAAGTAGCATTTATTGACAGGTATAGCTCCTAACTTTAAGTCAAACCCTGCAGAATTGATATCTTCACTGTCTACTCCAGGTAAACTATGCTTGTATCATGTAGATTTAACATCTGATAATACAAATACAGTTACTGATGTAGCAATAAAGAATAATTCAACTCACCTTATTACTTTTCCACCATCAAGCTCTGCTGGAGTAGGTGTTGACGTAATAGCCCCATTACCACCAGGTCAAGGTTAAAAAACCAACATTTTTTTTATTTTTTTAATCTAGTCTGCTTTATTATTTGTTGTTTGTATACATCAATAATGATATTTCAAATTCAATTTTAACAAGAATATATCTGCTTTGTAATCCGCAATAGAATTATTTTATTAGTTGTTTGCTAGTTTGGATGATAGAGTTATGAAGAAATTGTCTAAAAAGCCGACACATTTGATTGTAATAGCAAATTAAAATTTAAATATTTCGAATCATTCATTGACAATGTATAAAATATTTATTAGGTATCTAATTATGCAATAGAATCTAACATAAAACAATATGATTTTAAATAAAATATAAAAAAATTATTTTCTAAATTAATGACTGTTAAGATTAAATATATTTATTAATAAATTTAGTAAAATAATAAGTTGAAAATCATAATATATTAAAAATTTAAAAAATGTTGGGTTTGTTTTTATTTTATTCTTATATCAGAAGTTTTCACTATACTCCTTGGTATTACTTCTTCTACCCAATGGTTTTGTTATTCCTTTTAATCGTGAATGATATCTGCTATCGCTATCGCCACTACCATAGCCACCATCTCTATCTCTGCCGTAGCCACCGCCACCATCTCTATCTCTCCATAGCCACCGCCACCATCTCTATCTCTACCATAGCCACCGTCACGATCTCTATCTCTACCGTAGCCACCGCCACTACCATAGCCACCACTATTTCTTGATCTATAGTCGCCTCCACCTGAATATCTATTTCGGCCGTAGCCACCGCCACTACCATAGCCACCACTATTTCTTGATCTATAGCGATTGTTTCTGGGTGCTCCTATGGAGTTCTTAAAGTCGACCTCTATTCCAA
>CAWISD010000076.1:0-14171 GCA_963838615.1 uncultured Nitrososphaeraceae archaeon | reverse complement strand
ACAACCAACATTTTTTTTATTTTTTAATCTAGTTTGCTTTATTATTTGTTGTTTGTATACATCAATAACTGATATTTCAAATTCAATTTTAACAAAAATATATCTGCTTTGTTGCATGATTATTTTATTCGTTGTTTGTTAGCGTTTTGCTGATAGAGTTATAACAGAAATAGTCAAAAATCCAATTGATTTTATCATACACAAATCACAATTTAACTGATTTTCGAATCATGCAACAAAGCAGAATATATCTATTTTCTAATCCGCAATAGAATGTATAAAATATAAAACAATATGATTTTAAATAAAATATAAAAAAATTATTTTCTAGATTAATGACTGTTGAGATTAAATATATTTATTAATAAATTTCGTAAAAGAATAAGTTGAAAATCATAATATATTAAAAATTTAAAAAATGTTGGGTTTGTTTTTGTTTTATTCTTATATCAGAAGTTTTCACTATACTCCTTGGTATTACTTCTTCTACCCAATGGTTTTGTTATTCCTTTTAATCGTGAATGATATCTGTTATCGCTATCGCCACTACCATAACCACCATCTCTATCTCTGCCGTAGCCACCGCCACCATCTCTATCTCTACCGTAACCACCGCCACCATCTCTATCTCTGCCGTAGCCACCATCTCTATCTCTATCTCTACCGTAGCCACCGCCACTACCATAACCACCACTATTTCTTGATCTATAGTCGCCTCCACCTGAATATCTATTTCGGCCGTAGCCACCGCCACTACCATAACCACCACTATTTCTTGATCTATAGCGATTGTTTCTGGGTGCTCCTATGGAGTTCTTAAAGTCGACGTCTATTCCAAGTTCTGTATTTAGATTTTTCAATGAATTTTGTGTTATATTTTGGATTTTTCTCAATGTGTACATATCATTTTGAGATACAAATGAAAGAGATGTACCTTGGGCTCCAGCTCGTGCTGTTCTACCTATTCTGTGGAAATATGTTTCAACATCGTCTGGCAAATCATAGTTTATAATATGACTTACAGTTGTTATATCCAATCCTCTGGATGCAACATCTGTTGCTACCAATATGTTAAATCTTTTATTTCTAAATCTTGATAGTGTATTCTCTCTTTGTCTTTGATTTAAATCTCCATGAATGCTCTCTACATAAAAGTTCTCATCTTTCAACTTGAAAGTGAGTTCTCTACATCGCTGCTTTGTGGCAGCAAAAACAATAACATGAGTATCTTTGTTTGTCGATATAGGCTTTAAAGTATTAACTAGTTGTTTGAACTTATCTTTATCATAAATAAGTAAATATGATTGATTTATGTTCGTCTGCGAAATAGTTTTTTCAATATTGATTTGTTTTGGATTCTTCATGTATTCTTTAGCTAATTGTACTAATAGATTCGGGCATAGTTGCGGAAAAAAGGCAAATCTGCTTATCTGATTTAATATATGAAAGGATATCTTTAATATCTTCTATAAAACCCATGTCAAGCATTCTATCTGCTTCATCAAGAACAACGAAATTGATTTTATTTAGTGAAATTGTTCCATGACTTATATGATCTAATAGTCTTCCTGGAGTTGCAACTACAATGTTGACTCCTCTGCTAAGTATTTTCTTTTGGATTTGAAAATTTTGGCCACCATATATTGCAGTGGCCTTTATAGGACAATATTTTACAAATTGGTTGATTGTATCTGTAATTTGAACAGCTAATTCTCGTGTAGGTGCCAAAATCAATCCCTGTAAATAATTTTTAGGATCAATTTTACTTAAAAGCGGTAGCACAAAAGCTGCTGTTTTACCTGTTCCTGTATTTGATCTACCAATAACATCTTCTCCTTTTAAAATAAGAGGAATTATTGACTCTTGTATTGGAAAGGGTTGTTCAATCCCATTTTCCTTTAATGCTTTAACTATAAACTTTTCAATACCAAGTTCTTCAAAAGTACCTCAATTAATTTTTTCAGCTCAGTTATATACTAATAAGTTTATACTATATAAATAGCAATGCATTAAAAGGATTCCAAAAAAGGATAAAAATGAGATTTCTTTTTATGTTATCGATTATGATATACTAATAAGAAATATGGTGGAAGTTATGTAAAGTATATCTGTTTTCTATTTGCATTTTTGATATTTCTTTAAGAAATACCTCCAAAGCTGTATATCTTTTTGTATAAAAATTGTTGAGGTATACCATAGTGTGATTCACAATTGGATTTTAAATATAAACATGAAAGATATCTTAAAAAGATAAAAATTATGTATTCATGTCTAACGTGCAGATCAAAGTAGGCTCTAAATTATATAGTTACGATGGATTTGTTAGCAAATCCAAAGGTAAAGAAATTCTTGCAATACTCATAACTCTTTCTATTTTATGTTGAAAATGAAAATACAATATGTATTGTTTTAAACAAAGATTAACATATCTGAAACTAACATGTATATCAATTCCTAAATTATAATATATTCAACATTTGCCTTATGAATAAATTTATAGAATAACTATGCAGATCATAAAGGATAGAACTTGAAAGTTTTTGTGATTATTCATACAGTAATAAGAAATTTACTAGAACGTACATATAAAATTTGGTTAAATCTATCTGTATATCTCATAACATTGAAATATACCTAAAGTGAATAACCACTGGATCTTATTATGACCATAAAGTTTAACAATAAATTTGTCATATAGTAAAAGTACCTAACTAAATCGAAATTAAATATTTAAATTGCGTTTTGATAAAATATCATATCCAAAAAATAAATACAGAACCTATTACATTTTGTTTTCAAGCAAATAAATGATTTAGATGGTCAGTACATTCTATGAATGAATGATTAAATCTTATGATTATTTTGATATCAAATTTTGATAATAATAAATAGATATTTCTCTGATATTGTATATTTATTAAATCAATTTCTTCCTTATGCATAAATTCATAATACTTGGATTAAAAATAGTGAACTTTATAAATATTAAAAGACATAAAGTAAAGAAAATAACTATCAATATTTTCATACCTGTTTTATTGGGTGCAATTATGTTGATAGGAAATACGATATCAATATCGGGATATAACTTGAGTATACCAAAATCATTTGCAAAAGAAAGTAGGATAACATCTAATTTTAATCCAAATCCTCAACAAACTTCCTCTTTGCATCATCATTCAGCAGTACATACAGCAGCAGGACAATCTAATTTTAATCCAAATCCTCAACAAACTTCCTCTTTGCATCATCATTCAGCAGTACATACAGCAGCAGGACAATCTAATTTTAATTCAAATCCTCAACAAACTTCCTCTTTGCATCATCATTCAGCAGTACATACAGCAGCAGGACAATCTAATTTTAATCCAAATTCTCAACAAACTTCCAATATACATTCAACAGGACAATCTGTTTTTACGTTTAGATCCCTACTGCAATGGCTGTTCCATTTAGTGGAGTTAGTGGAGTAGGCGGAAATAATACATCAGTTTCAACTCTTGGATCATCTGTTGTACATAATAGCAATCCACTTTGTAATGCAATAAGCCAAACAAGCTTTGGTAATTCTAGTACAAGCATATCTATCTGTAATAATCATAATGACCGTCATCCTGTATTTGACTTTACAAAATCATTAACAAATTCAAAAAACGTGGATATTAGCCACAGTGATACTAGGTTTCATGTAGTAGGTCCAGATAAATTCAAATTCATAAATTCTTATTGGACTACAGGTGCAACCTCTAGAACAATTGATGCAGGATCTTCTGCAAATAATACATTTCTAGGTGCAGGCTCTGCAGATACAAATCCTAAATTAGAGACTGATATAAATAAAGGACCTTCAACTCTTGCTCTTAGAATACAATATGAAGGTGTTGTACAATTATCTGGCGTAACTGCAGCATTAAAATTACCTCCAGGATTTACATCAAGCCTTCCACTAATACATGATCCAAATAGACATGATATTGCATTCTCTAATTATGAAGGAAATATTTATCCAGGCCAAGGAATCGTCCTTTACTTTTCTATCAACATTTTAAAGAATACGACACTTACACCTTACCTTGCACCACTTGCATTGCATGTTCTTAGAGCAGATCAAAGAATTTCAACTGATGGTATAGATGCATCACAACAAGATCAATTTGCATCTACACTGAATATTCAAAATGCAACATCACCATTTTCATTTGGTTTTAACAATAATGGTAACAGCCCCTCGACAAGAACATTCAATGATAATGGTAGTTTCAGCGAAACTTTCCATAAAGTAAATGAAAGACTAAAACCATTTGATTTTGTAAATCAGGTAATCCCTGTTCTTTTCAAAATTACTGGAGAGGAAACTTTAGTTGTGAATGTGTTGCCAGGAACAGGAACAGAAACAAATACCACAGTTCCAAGTTCACCATTCTTGGTACTAGCACCTCCAGGCCTTCCAACAACAGTAAGACTTCTTATTAATAATACTGGAGATGCACCCGTTTACGATTTGACTGCAACCGTATCACCAAGAGATGAATCTGCAATAGCTGCTACCGTAGTTCCTTCTGCTACGAATATTCCAAATGTTGTACAGCAAAATGCAATTCAGCCTCTAGTGTTAATTGGGCCTACACAGAAAAATCTAGGTTTTATACCAGCTAATAGTTCTGCAGAGATAGATGTAACAATAGTACCAAGCTTCTATGTAGGTGGAACAGTTGAACCTATATTCGTTAACCTTGAATATAATAACGTAGTAGGTCAAGATGCTACTCTAACTTTGCCAATAGGAGTTGAAATACTACCTGTAACTGGACAGGCTGCACTTCACAATGCATTACAGGTGCCAACTTCGGTGACAAATAATCAGTTACATGTATCCAATGAATTATCAAATAGGGCATTAAACGCAATGACAAATATCGCAGTATCAAATAACGGAGCAAACAACGCAGGAAATAACGGAGCAAACAACGCAGGAAATAACGGAGCAAACAACGCAGGAAATAACGGAGCAAACAACGCAGGAAATAACGGAGCAAGCAAGCTGCAGGTAAGCAGGTTCAGGCAGGCTCAGGAGCAGGCTCAGGAGCAGGCTCAGGAGCAGGTTCAGGCAGGCTCACAGGAGCAGGTTCAGGAGGCTCAGGAGGAAGATAATAATTTCCTGACTCTTACAAATGTAAACAGACGTCTGAAAGACCAATTAAAACTTTTTTATCGTATTATATTACTTTGTTGCATAACTATGGATTATTATTTAATGATTAAATTGTTATTAATTTAACACGAATCTGCAATTTACAATCGAATCTAAATTTAATATTCTATCAATTGCAAAAATTAGGGTTGTGCAATATAACAATGTATTGCCAATTTTTTTCAATTATACATCGTTATTATATTGATATCTATTGTTTTGATTGATGCATTGTTGTATATTGTTTTTTGTAAATGATTTTGTTAATGTCCTTGTACCATTTTTAAAAAGTATGTTATAATTTAATTATTTTTACTATAATTGAGGGATATCTTTAACTATATTTTCTACTCATAAGATAAAGCTTATTTATATATTTGTGGTTTTGTTCACTTGAGAGTATTTTTTTGGGGACAAATTATCTTACAATAAGTTAATTTTATAATTTTTTAGAATTTATTATGGACTAATTCATCTTAAATTTTACAAAATTATATTGTTTTTTATAAGACTTTTTCTATTGGGTGTTAAATACTGGAAAACTTATTTCTTAAGTGAAAAGAGTCATATTTGTTAAAATACTGAAAAGTAAAGGTTTTATTTAATACAGCAGTTTATCTAATTCAAAATTTTGAATAGTTTTAATTTTGTGATATTAGGCGATACGTCTATTGCAAATGATTTGGGAAAAAAGGGAACATCTACTGACATTACTATTTATGATAGAAAAACAAGCAATCAAATCATTTCTTATTGTTTCTCTAATACCTATCCTGATAAGCTACAATCTCTTTTACAATCCATTGCTATTTCTGATTATGCTATTTTGAACATTTCGCGTCTTGACTCTTTTTTAGGCGAGCAAATATTGGCACTTGATATTTTCAATATTAAAAAAGGCTTTATTTTATATAGTTATGATATTGATGTAGAAAAAATTAAAAATATAATAAAAAAGACAAGCTTATCTTCTTTTCAGATCGTAGAAAATGTGGAACAACTAAAATCATGTTTATCGGAATTACAAACAGGTGAAGAAGTAAAGGATGAGGAGAAGAATGATGATAAAGAAAATGTGGAACAACAGACTCAGAATCAAACTAGTTCTACCAACACAAATGCAAATACTAATTCTGTGTATATTCCAATAGATCATGTATTTGATGTTAAAGGCGTTGGCACTGTTATTTTGGGGTGTATTAAACAAGGCGAAATTAAAACATATGATGAGCTTGAGATTAATCCTGTCAATAAACCTATAGTTATAAAATCCATTCAGATGCATGATGATCCTGTCAATTACTCTAAAAAGTCCTCTCGTGTAGGACTTGCTATAAAAGGTGTTTCTGCAAAGGATGTTTCCAGAGGGGACATTATCACATCGCCTGGTCTATCAAAAATTATTAATACTAGTTTTCAAATCAAATTTAATAAAAATCCTTTTTATAAGGAGGATATTGTTGAAACTCAGAATTATATGATAAGTGTGGGTTTACAAAATCGTACTGTAAAGATAAAAAAAATAGGAGATACCGAACTTTATATCACATTGGAAAAACCCATAGCATATATAAAAAATGATTTGTGTATAGTTTACAGCCCTGATTCTAAAACAATGAGAATTATGGGACATGGTTTAATGGATTTATGATTTATTTTTTAATTTTATCGTCTTTGATGGTTAAAAATAGTGAAATAAAATAAAAATCGAAAATATCTTTGGGTATACTTTAATATCCCATATATCTTTAATATATTATTCTTTCTTATGTCTCTGAATAGTTTTTTTCCCTTTGATAGTATTCGCTCAAATCAGAAAAGAGCCCTTGATGACATTGATCAAGCATTAAAATCTGGATATAAATTTATTTTTTTAGAAGCTCCAACAGGGTTTGGAAAAAGTGCTGTTGCTGTGGCACTAGCTAGATTTTTGGGCAGCTCTCATCTTTGTACATCTACAAAAGATTTACAAACACAGTATGCAAGGGATTTTTCATATTTATATGAGGTAAAAGGAAGAAACAATTTTCCATGCATTGTCAAGGAGGATATGGGGATCAATGAAAGCTGTGATTATGGTCCGTGTTTGAAAGATGATGATTATGATTGTTTATATAAAACAAGGCTCAGTGATTATGAGGTAAAGTCAGAGGGGACTATTTATGAGAATATTGATTTAAATAAATATGCCTTAAAAAAATATCATGAAAAGGCAAAACAGCATTCTCAACTTGTAAGAATTGATTGGAAACCATGTGTATATTTTCACCAAAAATGGATCTCTATAAAATCAAGTCATACTATTTATAATTATAAATATTTTTTATCGGATTTGTTTTATTCCTCTGGGGCAAATAAAAGAAAACTTTTAATTTTGGATGAAGCACATACTTTGGAATCAGAAGTATCTTCTTTTAAGAATTTCATAATAAATAAAGAATATATTAACAGGTTTTTTCCAAAATTAAATCTCCCTGAAAATAAACCCCTTGATGTTGATACATATATTGAATTTTGTACTAGTTTAAAGAAACACTTTTCTGATTATGTTGATACTGCAGAAAGTCTGGTAGAACGCGGTAACAATAAAAAAAAGGAGATTGATTTTACTGATAAAAATTTAATTGATGCAATAGCATATGAAAAGAATCTATCTGTATTTCTGGAAGATTTACATTCTAATAAAGATAATTGGCTTGTAACTAATCTCATCAAAAATGATAAAGATAATAAAATAATCAGAATAAAAATGGAGCCATTGGATGTATCAAATTATTTTACCGATATTTTTGATAAAGGTTCTATCTCTTTGTTAATGAGCGCTACTATCCTAAGTAAAGATAATCTCTGCAAAGCCATAGGACTTGAGAACGATCAGGTAAAATTTATTAGAATTGAAGAATCTGAATTTCCAGTTGCACACAGGCCTATATATTTGATGAATGTGGCGTGGTTAAATGCACGTACTATGACTGAATCCTTGCCTCAGATAGCAAAAGTTATTGATAATCTTCTTTCTGTTCATAAAAATGATAAAGGTATAATTCATACCACATCCTATTCTCAATTGCAATTTATTAAAAATAATTTATCCAAAGATAATATCTCCAGACTAATAGAATCAAATCCAAAATTAGATAGAAACGAAATGATTTTAAAACATTTTCAAAGCACAAAGCCAACGGTTCTAATTTCACCTTCTATGTATTTAGGAGTAGATCTTAAAGACGATCTCTCTAGATTTCAAATCATTGTAAAAGTTCCTTATCCTGATTTGACCGATAAAAAAATTTCTGTTCTCAAACAACGAAATCCAAAATGGTATGAATGGAATACTGTTCTGAGACTAATTCAAGCATATGGTCGAAGTGTTCGAAATTCAGAAGATTATGCAAATACCTATATTTTAGACAGTAATATTTCTTATTTATTAAAAAACGGAAAAGATATGATACCAAAATGGTTTTCAGAAGCAATTGTTTCCAGATAGGAAATAGTATATTATTTTAATGAAATTTTGATTTGATTATTTCAAAAATAAAAAATTGTATTGAGAGTGGATAATACCGATGGAACCATCGAATTTCATTCGGGAATTATTATGTGATGGTGCTCTTTACCCATTGGTTAAGCCTGAAATTATGTTTGGAAATTATTTTTTCATGTGGGATGAAAAATCTCTTGGACTTTATTCTAATGAAATTGGAAAATTTAAAAATTTTATAAAAAGTGTTATACCTTATCTTGAGACCATGATGAAGATAATTGATAACTATCCTTCTTCTCCTTCATCTTCTCCATCTTCATCAAAAAATGATACTGTAAAAAAAATGATATTTGACAAAAAAGGACAATTTTCTTTAACCGATAAATATAATAGTTATATTACTTTTATTTTAAATATTGATAATGGTGGTTCAACCACTTTTTTTAGAGAAGAGCGAATATTAATTAATGATAATCTATATAATAAAATGAAAAATCAATACAATTCAAAAGATTTGGTTTTGTTAGATAAATTAAAAGATCTTGATAATGTAGTTTCTGTAAAATGGAAACTAGGGGATCTTTTGTTTAACCGCATTGGACGCAAATAATAAAAATATACGTTCGAATTTAAATCATTTTACCTACAAACTGTTCCTTTTATTCGAGTTCCATAAATCTAACAAAAGAGTACAATTGCATATTTATACTATGAATATCATACTATTACTATCAATCATTTCGATTGGATACAAAATACTAATTAGAATGGATTATGAACTATTAATTACTAGCATTCTAGATGGTAGTATTTGTTTTCCACCAAAACATCGTACTAACTCACTAGATTATCCTATTTGTTATGAAATAAAATTAATTTTGGTACAATCTTTGATTTCTTGTACTTGTACCTACTTTCAATAGAATTAGGTAACGATATGAAACAAAATGGTTCTAACATTGATTCTGCAATAGTAAAATGTTTTAGGTGAATTTACAAAATAACTCTATAACATACCAGACGATAGAGGATAATCTCGTCGATGGATATGACAGCAATGCAGAATTAGTGGTTATTCTTATCTGTAGTTTCTTTCTATAAGAGTATAGATGTTATATTTGTATTAAAAATCAATTTTTCTTTAAAATATGGGGTCTGTCATTTTGGAGCCAAAACAAAGACACAAAGATAACATTAGGTAAAAGTAAAATAATTACATCATGTTTTGTATGCTGTAACACTGAATATTAATGAAGGAGGAGAATAACGATGATGGTTTTGGATAATAATGACGCGTTCTATCTATCCAAAACTAATAATCGGCTATCATCTCCTTCATTGATGATTAATACAGTTAACAAACTGCAAGTATTATTTTAATAACGCTAATAAAAAGACTTGCGGTACATTCCTAGAACAAACCAAAAGTTGTATAAAAAAATAATTTTCGATCATTCTTTATTATCTATATTACAAAACATATAATTTTATTATAATAAATTAATGCTATTACTGGAATAGTGATAATATTAATGTATCCATTGAAGAAAGGGAATAATGAAGAGATACTAAATCAGAGTACGCTATCTAGTAACACCACACATTATACCCATTCCTTCAATAATATGAATTTGCTTATTCCTTAGTAATGCTTGTTTTTATCATGGCATATATTTAGTCTATTGCTGGAACAACAACCTTTACCACCATCTAAACTGCAAACTATATTGCGATACATCCAATTAAAAAGACTTGCGGTACATTCTTAGAACAAACTAATTAAAGTTGTATTGATTGATTATATATTGTTTATTTAATTACTATTTTATGGTTACAATTACAACAAATAAAAAAATTCTGTTCTGGGACCTTTTCTGTCAATTAATAATATGGGCAATAGTAAGAATTTTTTTTATCAAATCATTTACTTTGCTGTTTTATATTTATTATTCTTATTTTTATGATAATTGAAAGAGTAGAGAAATTAAATATGGTGATATGTATTCAATTGAATTTATATACTTAAAATGGTTTTGTAATTAGATGATTAAACAACAAATGTTTAATCTAGTCGATTAAGAAAGCTTTACCTATCAAAAGCCATCATACGATTGCGGGATCGAATCAAAAATTATCTATACATATACTTTATAACGTCTATGTGTTTTTGCTTTTTTCTGTTTTTGTAGTTAAAAAGAGCATAAATTTGCTTTGTTGCACGATTATTTTAAATCGTTTTTTGTTAACGTTTTAGTGTTAATAACAGGTTGTAAATAGTAATATTAAATTTATGTTAGAAAGTGATGTATTTAACTGTTTTTCGAATCATGCAACAAACATAATAAATTGATAATTAAATTTGAGAATAACTCTATGTTTATTATTTATTTTGAATAAGGAACAAAAAAGGTCAATTAAAATAGACGTTAAAGCAACAAGTCTTATTTGGTTTGTTCTAAGAATGTACCTTAAATCTTATTATTGGAAAAGTTACAATATTATTTGCAGTTTGTATAATGTTGCAAAAGTTGTTGTCCCAACAAAAGACTAGATGTAACACGGCTGAAAACCAGAAATACAAGCAACCAGCAATTTCATATAGTTGAAGGCGAAGATACTTGACGATGATGATTGGTTATTTAATGTGCACCCCTATTAATACTAAATCATCATCGCTTTCCTTCAATAAATTGTTGAATGTTAAAGTTATTGAAGAGTTATATTGAATTGTTTTAGAATATGAATAAAAATATGGCTTTTCTATTACTGGATATTCTCTATAATATATCGTTTTTATTAAAAATCATTCCTTTTTAAGATAGGTGATATATTGTTATGTATTAGTTGGTGGATAAAAGTATTACATTAGGATATGATAGAAAATAAAACGATATCAAAAACATCTTTCTTTTTCCAATGAAGTTTTGATTTATACAAGTTTTTATGTTATTATTATATTGTTGCCCATGCAAAATATGATATGTTACTATAATACAAAATGACTTATTGATAAAATATTAATACATCTTACGAATGTACAGAAAAACTATTTAATTAATTTTATATGATTAACTTTAACATGTGAAATATAAAAAATAAAAGAATAAAAAAAGAGGATCATCCAAACGCGAAGTATGCCCATCCACAAGATCAAAGACCATTTTGTAAGCATATGCTGGCAAGTTATAACTTGCCAGCATGTAAATTAGATCATACATATTGTATTCAAAGTAAAAACGATTTTTTATTTTCTTTAGTATTTCTATAATACTCTCTTGTAGTATACTGAAAATTAGTTATGATTATTTTAATAAGATAGAATTATGCTCTTTTTAACTACAAAAACAGAAAAAAGTATATAGATAAACAAGTAATCTTCATCAAAATAGATAGATATATTTAAAAAAATCTATGACATACAAAATATAATTTACTTGCTTTAATTAAGAGCACGTTTTTCCAATATCATCAGATTCTGATAAAATGATACCACTTGCATTATTTAATATCCTAAAATATAAATATATTTCTCTGCTTTAGGGTATATATTGTTCTAGATGCGTTCTCTTTTTCAATAGTGGCAGGTGAAACTATAGATACTAGTTTTCGAATAAATAGCACCTTAAAATTCTAAAAAGATTAAACAACTTAATCGTAATCCGCAAATTAAAGTATAAATATTATAAAATGTGATTGAAAATCTGTAAAATTTTGATAGGTGTCTAATTATGCAAGAAATCTATTGATGAGTTTTGACCATTATTATAAATATACCAATTTGCAAAATACACTAAATAAATGGATTATTATAAGATTTATGATATATGAGTATATCATTAAACATCGTATATAATTAATAAAGTGGAAGTATTTATTGATTTGATTTAGCGCATTTATGCTAAATGGTATAGAATGATTTGATTATGATTATGATAACGGTAATATAAAACGATTAATAGATGAATATGAGTTACTAGAATATGTATGTGATGGTTTTTAAAGTTGTAACTTAGAGAATGTATTGATATTATTGTAATTATAATCAGAACGTTAATTTTACTTTGCATATTATGGAATTATACTTGAGGTAATATTATTATTTTAATAATACAAACGACGAATGAATTAAAAATAATATTAAAAACCTATTTTATATGGATGAGTATAGCCTATGCCAGATAATATTCGTAGTGGCCTGTCTAAAAGTATCACAAATATATGTATTACTATTACTATTGTATCAATCATGTTAATTAGCATGTTATCTCTTTCTATAGTAAAACCAAGTTATTCAGTTGATAGTTTGATATCAACAAACGAAAATAACAGTAATAGTAGCAGTAGCAGTAAATAATAAAACTTCTCCTATTTCAGTGCAAAGTTATGATAAAATAAAAAACTGTGCAGCTGATCAACATACTCCTACAAATGGAATTACATATCTTACACATTTTAGCTGTGGTCATGTAACTATTTTAAAAAATGGTTAAGCATTACGACAATTTACAATCATAGCTAAAGAAAATGTAGTTGTTCCAATTTCCAATACCGGATTGACTCTTAATGCATGGACATATAATGGATCTATCCCTGGACCAACAATGAGAATGACAGAAGGAGATCATATTAAATTAATATTTATAAATAGTAAAGATAGTAAACATTATCACTCTATTCACATGCACTCTATTCATTCAGGTGCAATGGATGGAATGATGGGCCCAGGTGGAAGCGTAGCACCAGGTAAAAGCTTTACCTATGTATTTACAGCACAACCATTTGGAGTTTATCCTTATCATTGTCATGTAGATCCGGTTGATGAGCACATTAACCAAGGCTTGTATGGCATGATGATTATAGATCCCAAAACACCAAGACCTCAAATGAAGGAAATGGTGATGCTCATGAATGGCTATGATCTTAATTATACAAAAGAGGGAGTTGATAGATTACCAACAGTAAAAGAGTTAAAGACTGGTTTGCCCAGTGCTAGTCATAGCAATGCAGTATATACAGTAAATGGCGTTGCATTTGAATACAAAGATCATCCAATTACTCTTAAAACAGGAGTACCTTATCGTATATACCTTGTAAATATGTTGGAGTTTGATCCACTGAATAATTTCCATCTTCATGGTAATCTATTTGACTATTATTCATCAGGCACTTCTTTGAAAGCCGATTACAAGAGTGACATAGTACCACTAATGCAAGGAGATCGAGGAATACTGGAATTTAAGTACCCGTATCCAGGCATGTTCATGTTTCACTCCCATAAAAACGAATTCTCCATGAAGGGATGGGTGGGCATGTTTGATGTTATAAAACCTAAGGATGTTGGAAGTAAAAGTACTATGGTATCGAATGTAAATGAACTGTTAATAGATAGTACCTCAGTAACTAATGTTGCTCATCCTCCTTTCCCTACTGGATTGGAAGGGGTATAAAGTTAAGATATTCTCACGCCCTTCTTGTCAAAATACTATAAATAGA
>CAWISD010000075.1:0-6591 GCA_963838615.1 uncultured Nitrososphaeraceae archaeon | reverse complement strand
ATGGGGTAATTTGGATTAAATTATCATCGGAAAATTCATGGGAATAAATTTCACCAGAACAGCTCATTTTGTATTTGAGAACAAATACAAATATAAGTTTTAAAAAGTTAAACTAAATGAAAAAAATATATGACATCTATTTACATTTGACATTTTGAAATTACATCAATTCAGGATTAATATAAAATTGAATTTGTTTTAGTTTGATCTGTTCAATCTATCAAATGTATATTTTTTCATTGATATGAGCAGCAGCAGCAGTGTATTTGACACAAAAATTTACAAAATTTTTTGTTTAACTTAAATTTTTTTCCTATTTTTTATTGGAAAATATTACATATTCATAAGATTCTCGCATAATTAGACCCTAACAAAATTTTATAGATTATCAATAATATTTTGTAATAGTTGCATTTTAATTTGCTGATTACAATCAAGATGTGTTGCATTCTTAGAAATTTTTCTAATGGTGCTAATCATGCAAGAGATTTATAATACAAAAATCCCCAATTTTTTAAAACTGAAGATAGACAACGTAGTTAAAAATCAAATTAAGTGGTATAATTTAAACCTAGATAAATACATGCAATCAACTTTGAAAATTTAAAACAATTATATATTAATAACAAATACCTATTTTTGAATTGTGGCCTTCGTAGTATAGCCTGGTCAGTATAGGCGGCTGTGGACGTCATTGTTTTCAATGACGATTGAAACCGCTCGAGGAGGGTTCAAATCCCTCCGAAGGCCTATGTATTTTTGAAAGAGAGAGAAAAGTATCTAAGGATATACAATATCATCAATTTGCACAATTATCAAACTTTACAAATTTCAAAAAAATTTTTTCCCATCGTCCCCCCTAACAGGTATTTTATTCAATTACAATTGGCAAGGCTCTTAAGTTGATCTTTGATAAGTATCTATAATTTATCAATCCAAATTTTAAAAATAATCAGTTAAAAGAATATAATTTTTATAATTCGAAGGTTTTATACATTATACAATAATCTTTTGCATAATTGATAGCTTATAAAATAATTGAAATTAAAATTACTAATTAAATCAAGATATTGCATTCGAGTAATTTTTCTAATGGTGCTATACCAATTATAAAAGTACACTTAGATAATTAATATCATCAAAAGTTTGTAATAGATATCTAGATCTAATTGTTAAACTGACGTTTATTTGCTAATAGAGAATAAGATATCACTGTGTATTTGTTTAGCCGACTTTTACTAATTGGTATAATTATGCAAGATATTTATTAACTATACACGAATCTCAGAGTTAAAAAAGAGACTTTTGTTATAAAAGAATATTTTAAAAAAAACCAAATTCTTTCAATTTTAAAAGCAAATGAAAGTATAAATTATAAACTACAATTTACATAAATGCAAATTTATGCACTTATTAAAGTAATAAATGAATAAAGAGTAAATTGAATATCGAATATTGAAATACCGCATCCTCAGGGAAAAAAAAGGAAACACAATAATGAATCTTTTAACAAAAGCACGATATTATGATCATCTATAGCAATACCGACAAATTCTTTTTAATCAACTAATAAATATGAGAAAATCTAATATTATATGAATTAAAATAAATAAAAGCCATAATCCCTCAACATCAAAAGCAACAACATCTCAGTTGCCGTATTCATCAATAAAAACAAACAATAAAATAAAAAATTCTTTAGAATTGATGAGAGCCCATTTGATTGAGCACTATACAAATATTTTAAAAACAATCATTTATCTTAATTCAGTGTCACAGTCAAATGGTACAATGTAGAATCGATTTCCAGTTTAAATAATGAAATTATTAAAAAATCTTTTGGAATAACTGCCAATAATGAAACTATAACAAACGGAGAAGGAGTGAGAGTAGGAGCAGCAATAGAAGACAATAATATCCAATCCAGCTCTGATAGTAACAGTAACAATCAGCAAAATATATTAGCAGTAATGAATTATCTCAAGTTTACAGGTTTCATCGACTATTATATAGATAATATGAAAAAAGATAAAATCACAATAACAATTTCTCCAGTGATATCCGCATTTTTACTACAATACTATTTTGAAATATCAAATGTATTGGATAATTCTAATAATAGCCATTCTTTATTAAAAGATCCTAAACATAAAGAGGATGAAAAAATTCTATTATTACAAAAATTATTTGTAACATCATCATTAGCAACTTCAGGTGCCGCAGGTGCATCTCAATCAACTTCCATGGAATATTAAATTCCATAGCAAAAGACTAACAACTTAATAAATACTACGAATTATCATTATCAAGATATACCTTCTAGCGGCAGGATTTGAGTTATACATACAAATTGCCGTTCATATTATGACCCAATTACCAATGAACCCGTAAGAAGTATTCCCATGTAGAATTTTAATAGATCTCGTGCATAATTAGACACGTATCAAAATTTTATAGATTATCAAAGATTAATTGTAATATTTACATTTTAATTTGCTAATGACGATAAAGATGTGTCAACTTTTTAGAAATTTTTCTAATGGTGCTAATTATACAAGATCTAATCTTGTATTCATAATTACAATTAATAATCGTTAACCGTTAAGATAACAGATGATCGTCATATAGCCGTCAGATGATCGTCATATAGTAGAGGAAGCCATTAGGAGCACGATTCCATAACGAATAAATTAGATCTCTTGCATAATTACTTGTAAACAGCTTTGACCCACAGTTCCTCATCAACCTGCGCTCCATTTGCGTTCATACGAGAGGTTATCCAAAAAAGTTCTAATGTCCCGAATAAGCGAGAGAAAGAATTTAGAGTAAAAGTTTCTAATACATATATTGATTTAACGAACACAATTTTTGAACGCTCAAATAGGCACTGGCGAATTTATTCACAAATCAAATTGTTTTTAAGCAATATTGAAATATCTTTTTGATAATTCTAATATATATTTTAGAAAAAGAGAAATAATAAATAATCTTTCAGAGTCAAAATCCGAATTATTCAAAGTTAAAGATGGTAAGCCTAACAGGACACAGGCGAAATATCACGTCATAAACCATTTGGAATATATCTACACACTCTTAAAATATTTGATTTAGTTGAAACTAAAATGGTCCCACTCAGTAAGAATCACCAAATAATGGTAGACTTTCAGTATCAAAACACGGAAGGATTATTGCATTGCTATCAAAATTCCAAAGTAGTGATGAAGCTGAAAAAGATCGAACAATTACCGAAATCTTCCAGAATTAAATTCATATATTAAAGACCGCTCTTACTCGCTATCTATATTTTGTAATAGATATTTTCAATCATGCATAGAAGCAAATCTATTTGATCATTTTATTAAATTTTTAATAAATATTTGCATTCTAATTACACATCGTATATCTAGTTGACTCTTTTAACTCAGATGATATTTTTAAGATTTGAAAATGATGAATCAAAAAATGAAGAATTATGGAATTTATGGAAAACTCTATGATGAATCTCGATAAACAGAATGGTGAATTGTTTTTCAACCATATTAGAACTCATATTAACAGACTTGTTGAAAAAAAGGTACATGACTTTGCTAAATTTGAGGTTGTAAGATATGGAAATAGGGCTGAATATAAATATGGTAATAATCGAAGCAACTTGTAAAAAATGTCTTGATGAATATATCTATTTGCCAGTTCCCATTTATGTTATATTTGCCATATTTTTTTTATTAAAACCATCTTGCTCTATTTCAATATTCACGACATTAATCCATGTCAAAAATGTAATAATAGATGATTTTAGTTTTATCATAATATGACTTGGATTTATAATTTGTTATATTTTATTGATTTTAGTCCTTGCATCTCTTTCATTAAAATCATAACCTGATCTGACAATTTTACCAATGCCTCTTCCTTTATCTTGTCCTGTTTTTTAAGATCTTCTACTTCTTTATCTTTTTGCATCATTGCTACATTTAACATGTATTCTTTCTCATTGTTTTTCTTTGTTAGTTCATTAACCTGTTGTTTTTAGTTTATTCTCACTGTTGATAGTTAGGGCATCTATTGCTTTCAAATATTCTTGTAGGATCTCTTCATCTTGGGGTTTATAATATGCTGAATCTAAGCCTGTAGAATGACCTACTAGCATCTCTCTGATAGTTTTATCGACTTTGGAGCGCTGCATGTTGGTGACTGCGAATATACGAAACGAGTGACATGGATGTAATTCATTTTTATGAGTGCTCATATGTTGAGAATTTTCAGTGGCTATCCATGGTTGCCGCAGGTTTAGTTTTTTTAAACGACCAACGATATAGGCACGAATGCCCATGACATGCATTGGTTTTTTAGATAATTTTTCAAAATTAGACGAACAGTAGGGAATATCGTCTATATCGAAAAGTCTACTAATAAGCAAGGTGTTGGGATCAGTTGAAACCCATTGATCTGTTTGGGGGTCATAATATATGGACTTGTCTATTCTTTTTCTATATTCAAGATAGTTGTCTATAGCTTTAGCACATTCAGGTGTGCAAAATGTTGTATATGCATATTTTTTAGATGAAGCGTAAACTTGAATTTGATAAATATAGGATTATTATTATCAACTTTAACCGTTTTATATGTTTTAGTTTGAGTTCTGGTAGGGCTCCAACTCTCATTCCTGTGGAGGCCATAAGAAGGACAATAACCTTGCCCCTTTCATCACATAAAGACAAAAGTCTAGATATTTCCTCTTGCGTATAACTTCTATATTCGTATTTGTTTTCCTGCTCGCCTACAAATTTGGATAGTTTTTTTCTATTTAGGGTTAATATCATTTATAGAAAAAAAGTGATATAGAGCAGCTACATGGACTGACATTGTCGAATAAGAGAAATTCTTTCCTTTCATTTCTATTAAATGATGAATTATTTCATTTTCGATAACTTTTGGGTCTTTGGAAAGAATATCTGATAGAGATGCAATACTTGTATTGCATGGAATGTTTTAGATACTTTTGAAGACATCCATCATATTTTATTTTGGTATAATTAGCCTTTAGTGAGGATATGAAAAGAACATAGGCAGGATGATTTTTATAATCTAAAATAAGTTTGTTAGCATCAGGATTATCAATGGAAGTAGTAGTAGTAACAGGTGCAGAAACAGTAGTAGCAGTATTATTATTTTTCAATTCGTATATTTCACCTTTAATCCTATCTCTTGATTATACTCCAGGATTATATTTAGGATAAAAGTCACAGAAACAATATTCGCATTTATAAAAAGAACATGTGAAGAATATGTATACTCAGCTAGACTAAAGAATATGATACAAGGAATGATGTTAAAAGCGTCATTGTATAACAAAATGATATCTGTTTAAACAAATCAGATAGTAAAATCATTGATTTTAGGAATCATGCAACAAAGCACAAGAGATCTACTTTTCATCCATTATATTCAATTTTATAATCTATTAAAATCATGTATCCATTATTTCTAAAAGATTAAAAAATTCCAATGGTTATTATATTTTACAATTAAAGAAGGTCAATCACTTAAAGCAATTTAAAAAGGTATTTGGATACATACTGCTCTGTTGCATAACTAGTTTTCCTCAAATTATTTTCATCCATTTTATGCAATTCTTCTAAACAGGTTGTACAACGATACCTTCATTGTCATCTCTTTTACCAATTTGAAACCTGATAGCGGATGTATATTCACCAAACATCCGCTTTATAGAAGAAAACGCTGTTTCTCTAGCCATCCATCGTTGTCCATACTTTCTTTTCTTTTTCCATTTATGATAATCTTTTGTTTGAAATCCAACTTCTCTATTCCGTATCTTGTTATTCTTATGGATGAAACGATAGAGTTCCTTTTTACTTTGATGATAGGTTGAATCCTTTTCTCCTTCAAGTATTTGAAATTCTCATATTATCATAGGCTCTGCATCACCTAGAAATGATTTTATCTTGATATTATGGTTATTATTCAACACTCCTTCCACCAAATTCTTCATAACCTTTCCATCATGCACACCTTCTCATCTGTAACTTCCAGTGCAAGAATTTCTTTGGTCTTTATATTTACAGCTACATGTATCTTTAGATAGCCTTTCTTGTTTTTTACATCCCACTTATCTTGCATCCACCGAGACCTCTGTTTGTAACCTTGATACCGGTACTGTCCGCTGCTGCTATGATAGCGACATCATCATCATCATCCATCATCCATCCTATTGCTTGTGATATCCAATTTGTTCAATCTTCTACATATTTGTGAATAGCATAGATGATCTGGAAGATTCTTTCCAGTTGCTTTTATGACTCCCTCGGTTTGTCTGTACGGTAGATGAAAATATATTCTGATGTAACCAATGATTAGGATAAAGGAATCAGGAAAAGAATATGGTTTACCTTTTTTATTTTCATTCATTTTGTCAAGATTGTAGTCCCACATGTCCAGAAAATCATAGGAAAAAAGTATCTCACCTCGTCTTACAAGAGACTGGTTATAAGAAGGCCAGTGGATCACAAATGATTAGTTGGTTTAATCCCAGCTAAATAGGTTTAGTTATGCAACAAAGCAGTTTCTTGC
>CAWISD010000074.1:0-24942 GCA_963838615.1 uncultured Nitrososphaeraceae archaeon | reverse complement strand
CTTGGCTCTATATTCTGCTGCAGTATCTTCAAGCATCATCAGTAAGCATTCAGATGAGGAATGTAACACTCATAATCACAATTTACAAGAGTAAGCTAAAGTTGTTACGACAGCAAAACAAACACGATTATTTTACAGAAAAACACAACATGTATTTTACAGAACTCTTAAGTGAACAGAGCCTATTTGAACATGTGCTTACAACTCTTTAATATCGTTCTATGATAATAATATCGCCATTATGTTCTAGTATACAGATTCAAATTCTTTGGTTTTTCAATCTGGTATTAACTGCACACCCTAAGTAGATGCCAAACTAGCAATTTTTTGTTTTGTCTATTTGTAAATGGCGGGGACTATATAGTGGTGTTCGAAATTTCTATCACGGTACCTGCAAAAAGTTACTCCATTCCTTGTTGGTATAATGCAATTATTAGTTTTACAATCTTGTTAGTTTCATTATTGAAAATATGTAAGACATTTGGTGAGACATTAACAAATATTCCAGGTGTGGCTTCAATCCTTTGATTGACAACCTTGAATGTTGTTTGCCCTTCAATCAGGTAAAATCCCTCATGTTCACGCGTTTGAATGTGAAGAATCGGACCGCCTGGAAAAACCTAATCTTCGATAAAGCTGTATGATCAATCTGTGTCTTTCTTTGATGCAATAATTATATTGATATCGCCAGATATTGCTATATGTTTTCTTTATTCGATTCAATAATTTTTACTGTATTGTTTTTCAAGATAAACAATAATTTGAGCAGAGATTAGTTATACATGATATTTTAATTTGTCCATAAAAACTGGACTTTAATTAGATATTAAAACGAAGTTAGACTATCTATTTTTATCTTTAAAATGGAATTCATTTACTCAATGAATGTCAAAATATGTTGTCATATTGTGTTATGAACGTCACTACAAGAAGACCTTGTTAAATATTCTGCAACATAACAACGTTAATGACACCTCATAATTTATTCTAAAATAGTCTTCTTATTTCAAATCTTACTGATTTTGCATTTTCTTTTGCTAACGTTTTTCATTTAATTAATAATAATAGGCATTTTGCCACTCCTGATATTGTATTTGGTCAATCAGATCCATCCCAGAATAAACTCCAATATTGCAAATTTAGCAAAATATACATATGAAAAAGTTCGTGTTGGAGACATCTATTTTGCATACAAGATGTTTGGTAGCGGAGAACCTATTTTACTTATTAGTGGTGCTTCTGCCGGCATAAATGGCTGGGATCCATCTTTTTTAAAAAATCTTTCCTCAAATCATACCGTAATTGTTTTCGATGGTCGTGGTATTGGGAATACAACAACAGGTTTCAAACCATTCTCTATACAGCAACTTGCAAATGATACGGCCGGATTTACTTAATGCTTTAAAAATACAAAAGACAAATGTTCTTGGATATTTTCTAGGTTCATTTATAGCCCAACAGTTTGCAATTGTTTATCCAGATAAGGATATGATAGGCGATCTTTGTTGCTTCAAGATGTGGTGGAAAAATTGATATACGTTTAGCACCTCAGTTAGTAAAATTACAATCCGGAATTACAAATAAATCTTTAAGTAATATTTCCATTACCCAGGAATAAATAAAATCCCTTACGTCCTACTCACAATGACCGGGATGGGATAAGATTACATCCTGATTCACTTTAGAATATCCCTGAGCTCAAGATGCGTTGGCAGAGTGTTCCGCTTGAATACTATAAAGGGACAGCTTTGTATAGGAAAAGATTAGAGAGCATCCATTTGGAATGATGTCTGTGATGCACTTCGAAAATATCCAAACCTACATCAATTATAACTGAAACTAATGATAATGCCTATGTCCTAACGGCTAATTCTTTGATTATCGCAGAAAAAATTCCAGGTAGTTGGCTTATACAGATCAAAGAGGCAGGTCATGCAGTAATGCCGCAATATCCAGATGAAATCAACAAGATATTACAAACGTTTCCTTCTATAAAATCAACACCTACCAAATAACTAATACATCTATATTTTAGATATGATTTATAGAAACTTGAAAAAACATTGAAATGTTGGGCCTCGAGGTTGCACCTATTACTATACCACTTGGACCCATATCAAATTTGAGTCTAAGTTATGGTCAAAAACTTTAGCAAGAATATTCAAATGAAAAATTGAATAACAACAGTCGCAATACCCTAACATCAATGACAACCATTACACACAATGTTTGGAAATGGTGAACGATGAAGATTGAAGTATAGTATGCAGTATCATATAATAGCATGGCTTTTATGATAAAATGTAAACAATGCAGTGTAGATCATATTTCAAACTTATACAGAATGGTTGGACATATATTTCACAGGCATTTTTCAAATAATGAATGTTGTCCCAGCTGTGGACAGGTATCAAAATACAATGAACTAGATTATAATTTTAAACTATGAGTATTGAGCTTTCATTATAGCGTTAATAGAATTACCATTTAAGATACGTATTTTGATAGTGGGATATTATATTTCTAAAAATGACAAAAAACATCTTTTGCCAGATGTCTCATCTGATATTAATTGGTTCCCAAATAAATAAATTTATAACCACGTATAATAATATTGAAAGACAAATTACTTCAAAAACTTTATTATTTGTTATTATATTAAGAAATAGTTGTTTGATTATATGATACATATTGATATTGTGAAATATTTTAAAATCATATTTCACATAACTATGCTTGGTTTATCGGATAGTAATAGGTATTATTTTTGAATTGCTTTTGAACAAATCTAAACCTACTTCTACTAAAATAGTTATAGATTGTTTTTATAACTTATTTTTTTTATTTTCATCATTTTTTATGCAATCTATTAATTAGTTTTTGTTGCTGTTATATTATTGCAAATAGGAAAAAGAGATAATCAATAAGGGATAGGATTGACCAAACATTGTATTACTGATCTAATGCAAAACCAACAAAGACGATATTGAAAAAAATCTGGTCTTTATGTCGACTTTATATAAGGACATTAATTACTTCAATAACTAAAAGAAGAAATTGACAGATTAAAACAAATAAAGACAGGTACGGTGGTATCAATACATTATAAATAATCAATACATATATGGCATAAATTGGTGTCTTATTAGGGAATTAGAAATAAATAATGATGAAATTATTCTAATTGATTATGCTAACTTGAGAGATATATACATTGGTACTGTTTAATGTAAAATAATTGTAGTTATTTTACTTGATTTATTTTTAAACAATTATCATCAAGTAAACTATAACCTAATTAATTTGTATATGAAAACAATCACAAATTGTTTACAAATGCTACTATGCAATCCTTTATATGCCTCTTAAGGAAGTGTCCGTAAATATCTAGATTTTCTATCTCTTTTATTTATATAGAAATAGAACACTTTCAGGCCTCGTTCACTTAAGACATAATTCTATTATGATAATCTACAAATAGATTAAGCCAATTCATTACATGTTCTAATTTACATTTCTTTTTTCTACAAGGAAAGTAATCATCAAAGCTTTCAGTTCTGTCCTTTAGATATTGCATAGTTCTTTCAATAATACTTTTCTCATTTCCCAAGAGTGTATATGATGATCTAGTTTTAAGAATTTACATGCTTGTGGTGGATACCATGTACCACCATCTGTGGAAACCGGATATTCTCCATATTCTTCTACAACATCCAAAATAAATCGTTCAATAGCAACAAAAACATATTTTGTTCTTTTGATACGCTTATCCCGAGGATTTCTTTACTTTCAAGTTCGATAGTAGCAACCCATATCCAAATATATTCTGACCCGACTTTAATTACAGTCTCATCTTTTTGTATACAAGAATACTCGGAAGACTTTCTTTTTTTGTATGAGGATATTTTTTGAGGATTATATTTTTGAATCCAATTCCAAATGGAAACATGGTTTCTTTTGATAAATCAATCTGATAGTCTATCCGCCGCTTTTCTTAAAGAAAGCCTGAAAAATAAGAAATACAAACCATAACCAACATATTCTGAGGGTGTTCTGTTTCTGAAAATCACAAATGAAATAGAGTACCTCCAGCTAAGACTTTCATTAAGTGAATAGAGCCCTTTCAGGGTATGTTAAAATATATATTGCATTATAATTTTCAGGTTTGTCGTTTTATTGGCTATATTGCCTCCAGGATATTGTCTATAAGTATTTTAATGAATTTTATATCGTATTTGTTATATTGAGTCAACAACCGCAATATCTGTATCTTGTTACAAGAGGATGGAAAACGGCAAAACATCACAAAATAGAGATTTGGGTTTGTTGAATATAATAAGAATTATTATATTATTTCCGAACGCAAAAAATATGCGCATTGGGTTCAAAATGTTTTGTATAATTCTAATGTTTCATTCACTGTAAATAATAAAACAATAGAAGGATATGCAAGGTTGGTTGATAGCAAGGAATCAGAATTAATTACAAATGTTTCAAATTTAATGAATAAGAAATATGGATGGAGTGATGGATTAATAGTAGAATTGCATCCACAATATAAGTATTAAGAATTATATAAAAGATAAAATTCCAGAGCAATTAAATAAGTTAATTTTTTTAAGTATTAAAGAAATTATTGGTTCACTGCAATAAATTCTCAAAATAAAAAGTTATCTTGAATTGGCAATTTGTGATATGTCCAGAATAGATTGTATTAGATTTATTAATTCATAATTTGTAGATCGAATAAAATTATTTAAGGTTTTATCATTAATTTCTAATTTCTAATTTGTCACTTTGAGCGGTTCATGGGACTTTTTATCTCGTGATACAATACAAACTGATCCATAAGTTCTCGAATATATATACATAAGATAAAATAAGATCTTTGTTATTGGACTTGGTTGATAACCCTATTGCTTCAACGAAGGTTAATTTTGAATCATCTTTTAATTCCATCCCTAGCGAAACCGTTCTATCAACCACTAAAATTGTGGATTCATTACCAGACATTTGCTCAATATACCCGTATCGTAATATTATGCTGTTGTTGTTGTTGTGTTTGACTTACGCTCTGGGAAATATGTTCTGTTAGTTTAGAGACAGGCATCAATATTCTGACTTTTACTTTTTGTTCTTTTGATAATCGTATTGCGCTTCACCCCCCCCCCCCCCCCCCCCCCCCCCCCCCCCCCCCCCCCCCCCCCCCCCCCCCCCCCCCCCCCCCCCCCCCCCCCCCCCCCCCCATTTCTCCCACCTAACAAGAGCGTTGGTAGTAGGAAATATAAGGAATATTTATTTAGTTGCAGATTTTAGAGGATTCAAATATAGATTCGGTGCTTTTACTGAATTTCTAACAAGCAGTTTGTATCAATTCATTCTTCCAGTTAAAACACTCGAGTCGTTTCCCACTTTACCATACTTTGATAACATTTATAGTTTATCTCGTATAATAAAAAAAGTAAAATAGATAATTATATAGACATAATTGATAATGTTATTAAAGTTATGATTCATCTTTCATGTTATAGGGAAATAAAAAATAAGGAATATTATAACTATCGAAACATTACTTTATACTTATTATAATTCAAAGTTGTACATTCTAATGCTTTTAAAACCATGTTTACATTTTGTTATTATGTAATGAGTATTATATCGTATTAACTATCTAACATTTGTAGGTCGTGGCAAAAGTTGTATTTCCTTATTTAACCTCTTACCATATCTATTTATTCCAAGGATTACTTTGTCTTTGATGTTCTTTTTTCGAATATTTAATGATACTTGAAATGAATCAGTTACCCTTTTACCGTCAAATGATTCTATAATATCTCCCTTTCTTAAATCAGCATATTCTGCAGGACTATTTGATTGACTTCTGCAATAAGGGCACCTTCCTCTGTAGGTAATCCGTAATATTTCGCTAATTGTCTTGTTATCTTTATCGTTGAAATTCCTATCCATGGTCTGTTTGTAACTCTGACCATTTTCAATTAAATCTATTAATATTGCTTTTGCAACATTTATTGGAACTGCAAAACCAATTCCTTGTGCATATGGTATCTTGGCGGTATTTATTCCTATGACCTGCCCTTTTGTATTTATAAGCGGCCCACCAGAATTTCCGGGATTAATTGAAGCATCTGTTTGAACTAATTCTTGGATACCATTTTCAAATTGTAATTTTCTGCTCAATGCACTTATAATACCTGCAGTTACAGTTGGGCCACCATCAAGACCAAATGGATTTCCAATTGCAATTACTATTTGTCCTATTTTCAAATCATCTGAATTTCCTAAATCAGCAAATGGTAAAGCCTCCTTTGATTCAATTTTAATTATGGCAAGATCAGTAAGATCATCTGTACCCACAACAATACCATCGAAAATATTGCCATCTTTTGTTGTAATTTTTAGCTTGTCTGCTCTTTCTATAACATGATTATTAGTAAGGATATGTCCTTTTTTATCAATTATTACACCAGAACCAACACCTTCTATAGGAAATATGTGCAATAATTGATTCTTCATCATTCTAACACTAGCAATATTTACTACATTTTTACTTCCTTTCTCTACTGCATCTATAATTAAATTTTCATTATAAATAGGAATCAATTAATGGATTCTACCTTCGATATATTTTATACCTGGGTTGCAATCATCATCTCTATCTAAGAATGATGTAGCAAATAATGGAAACGAATCAAATCCTTTTTTCTCAATTAGGAATATTTTTCTATTCACTCTATTATTATATAGGTAGTTTATCTAATATAAATAATATAGTTACTTTATGGAAACTAAATTACCATATAGAAACTTGATAAACATTCTCTTTTAAAATGGAGCAAGGTTATACTAGTTACAATACTTTTATCCTAAACTTGATGAAAATCAGAAAAATATAAATTTGATAGTATTTATAACTTAGCAACTATCTTATTTTTAACGAATAATAAAAAGTGTAAATCAAACTATAATATTAAATCACCAAAATAAAGAATCAAAAATTAATACAATATCTATATTTTCCCGAGAATTAATTTCAAAAGTATATTGATGTTTTAGTTAAATTAAAGGCTGTAAAGATAAAGATTTTAATAATATTGTCAAATATACTTGTGGTTTTTATAAATTGTTTACAATTAATTTCATCAATTTGAACAAAGATTTGGATAAAATAGATAATTTTTTTTAAAAATAATCCCCGTGTCTATTGATTGTGAGTCGGCAACCTATTGCATTTGTCTTAAGTATCACGATCAGCGGCTAGACACTTGATACGAGTATACCAAAGATGTATGGAATATATGCATTTACTTTCTTCCAAGCCACAATAAAAAGACAAAGGTCACTTTGATGACGTTTATTTCTGCAAATATGTTGGTATATTTCACTTAACTTTTAGTAAGATTATCTTAGTATCATGATTTCAATTATTCTCCTTAACAGCTGTGTAAAGAAGGTTATATGTGCATCTGTAAACTAATGACTGCTTGTTTTCAGCAATAAAATTAGTTGTCATATTTTTTTGTCGTATCTTGAAAATTATAAAATTAACAAATCTAAACGAGCACAATCAATTTACATTAACGAGTAGCCAGTTATTTACATAACTCTTAACCTATCGGATATACACTATTCTTTTCATTTGTGATGATTGTTCCAATAATGAATATATCGAAATTAATTAAAGTAAGAGGGACAAGATATAGATATTGTGATAATGATAAACATATCTAAAATACAAAAAAAATGTCATATAATTTAAAGAACTTAACTATCATAACCAAATCATAATTGTTGAAATTTAAATATATGTAACTTAATCATTATTTAATGAATAAAAACGTTAAAGTTCCTATATTAGTTCTTGCTACTTTAATTACTGGCATGCTAATAGGCATTACTCCTTTAGCTTTCTCCCAAGCCACAACAGGAAGCCAAGGAAATGTCCATTTAGATGCAGCAATAAAAGCACTGCAATCAGGAGATACAAACGGAGCATTAATGCACATGAATCAAGCTGATAAAACTCTAACTGGTGCAGCAAAAATGCATTTAGATGCAGCGATAAAAGCTTTACAATCAGGAGATACAAACGGAGCATTAATGCATCTACAACAATCTCAAAAAAATCAATAATTCACAAGTAAAATGAAAGTAACAATCTAATTAACAATAATTTATCATTATTTTTTTTTAATTTATTTCATTCTTAATGTAAAATGAAACTTATCTGAAACCCTTTATGCTAAATGAAACCCTAGATCTGCATAACTGCACCTGAATATCTTTTGATCATTAGTTTATCAATTATATGCCCATCCATTGCCATCATATAGCAGATCATCTGCAAAATAAAAAAATAGAATAGTGAATAATATAATATATAAGAATGGATCTATAATAATATGAACAGTATTGTACATAGTATCAGGTCTGATAAACTCTAGAATTCGGTTTCATCTTAATACTGCCGATATAGAATTATTAAAACACAAACATTTCTAATTATACAAGAAATATTACCTCTAGATACATTTTACAAGATCTTTTATCTTAATTTTGGAATTACAGAGGTTAAATATATATATCAAATAATAACATTAATATAAAGATTATAATCAAATCTTATATAACATTCTTTGGATAGTTTGTTTACTATGCAAGCTAACAAATGCTATTATATTTGAAAAAGCACATGATTTCTGGACTGAATTAAATAATGTTATCAAATGCTGACAGCAAAGTAATGCTAATAACAGGCACAAGGCCTGAAATTATAAAGTTATATCCCCTTATGCGATTATTTGATATAGAAAATATAGATTATACTTTTATACATACAGGTCAACATCATGATTTTAATTTATTTCTTAATTTTATTAAAGAGTTCAAAATTAAAAATCCGGATTATACTATAAAATTAGATAACCCTACTGATCCTATTCAGCAATTTTCTGAAATTCTAACAGGGGTAGGTAATGCTTTGAAACATTATAAAACATCTTCAATAATAACTGTTGGAGATACTAATAGTGTTGCGGCTGCCTCCATAGCAGGAACAAAATCGAAAATTCCAGTTATTCACATTGAAGCGGGATTAAGAAGTTATGACTGGAGAATGCCAGAAGAATACAATAGAAGGATGACAGATCATATTTCCGATGTATTATTTGCTCCTACGACTGAATCAGCAATGATTTTAGCAAAAGAGCAAGTGCAAGGAAAGGTATATACGGTTGGAAATACGGTTCTCGATGCTGTAAGATTATGCTTGCAGACACCCATTGAAAACCAATTTTCCGATCCTATGAATAAAAACACAATTACTAATTTTGATATCAATAAAAATCTGATGAATATATACTTTTAACTTTGCATAGAGAAGAGAATGTCGATAATCCGGATATTTTAAAGAGAATATTCAGTGCATTATCTCATCTAGATGTTAAATGTATTTTTCCTGTACATCCTACGAACTCTAAAAAGAATACATCAATATGGACTTGCACATCATATAGGAAAAAATATAAAAGTCATCGACCCTGTCGGTTATCATGATTTTTTGAGACTTCTTAAAAATTGTAGATTTATTATTACAGATTCAGGCGGAATACAAGAAGAAATTACATCGCCATTTATAAATAAAAGAGCCTTAATCTTTAGAGAATCCACCGAAAGAAGAGAATCTATAACATCCGGACATTCAATTTTATGTACACTTGATTATTTTGCAATGATTGAAGCAATCAAAAGAATTTTATCTTCACAACCAATTTCAATTAAAAGTCCTTATGGTGATGGATATGCTGCAGAAAAAATAGTTGATATACTCAAAAAAGAACCAATTATACCTTTGGCAAGAAAAGACTATATCAGAGTATATTCAAATATAGCATCATATTTTTTTTACAACTTAAGAAATTTATCTAAAAGAATTTTTTTACTACAAAATTAGAAAAAATAGTTGAATAAAATTTTAATCTTCCATTACAGTGTATAAATTAGATTTCACTTAAAACCCGCCTTATTTTTATAAAATATATGTAATATACTAAATCCATATTTATACACATATCAATATTTTATAGATTATCAAGGATTACTTGTAATATTGCATTTAAATTTGTTGATCACGGTAAAGATGTATCGGCTCTTCTAGAAATTTTTCTAATGGTGTTAATTATACGAGATTTACTGTTTATTTATTGAAAAAATTATAACTATATTTATCTACATTAATCTATCTTTTTTATACGAATGGTCCCTTCTAACATGATCCTTTTAATTTATCCATATCTGTAAATTTAAGACCACAACTTGAACAATCATAAGAACTATGATCAGAATGATATAGTATTTGATGATGCATATAATTTTCAATTTTATTAAATCGCCTTCCACATGTGGGGCAATTATGTTTTTTAAAAAAATCAAACAATCCCATATCTTAATTTATACATTAACAAGAATAAATTTTTTGTTTTAATGTTAATTATTATTTTATTTTATAATCAATAATAAAATGACATTTATAATTTACCCTCACTCATATCTTTGTTTTATAAATACGGTGAAATTTATTTACTATATCCGTAAATTTAACTAAATTAAATCTTAAAGTATATACAAAATATCCTTTACAATATTAAGTAAATATTTAAAAATCAATAAAAATCAATAACTTTTTTCACAATGGTTTCGAACCGTAATCCAAACAATTATAAACATGATATTATGATATGATATAATTTAATATTTTATTTAACAAAAGTCGTAGATATCTATAATATATTTATTATATGCATTAAATTTTAATAATAAAGTATTTGAAGTTTTAAACCATAAAAAAATGATGATATGGTCTCTACTGGTATAGAAGATCCTATAATTTCTTCAATTGCTTGATTATAATTTAACATACCTTTTTTCTTTGCATATGATTCTAAGGTCTTTATTTGATCAGGCGTAAAACAAACAGGCATTGATCGTTTTTCATTATTCATATATAGTGTTTATATTTATACAAATATTAATATTTTATTTTTGATTTCTTTTACAAATAAAGTTTTGATAATTATTTATTAACCTTTAAAAAAGCAACATATAAAATAAAATAGACGTATTTTGCAATTGATTGTATAATGTAACATGTTTTCCTTGCAAAGTCATCAATAAATATATTCTTCTAATCTACAAATAAAATGTCTTTTTCTTATTTAATTACTTTTGTTTAAGATATTTATAATAAGATTATCTCCAACCTGAGGTTTCCCGTAATTTTCGTATTTTCTTTTAGGCATTGTAATCGTTATGTGTGTTTGAGGATATGACTGGATGACTGTTTGGGGTTGCGCTTTTAACATTGCTTCCATAATTGGTTGTAATTGATCTCTCATATCCTTATCAGGTATGGCTCTATTTATTGCCTCAAGCATAAGCTGCTGTTGTGATACTGGCTCTAATTCCATATCCTCTATTAAGGTAAGAGTTACAGAAAGTCCATTATCATTTAAGTTTTTAACTTTGTAAATATTTTCCTGAATTTCCATTTTAAATAATGTGAAGTTAACCTTTTTATTAATTGTATTTACGAAATTATCATCACCATTACCATAATTTTATACTCGCAAAGGTCATTCGGCATAATTAAAATAGTATTTACCCAAATCAAAACTTGTTATATCACACACACAAATAACAGATTTCGTTTTAGTCTTTTTAAATGAATACCGAAATTAATGTGTTTTGTTATTTTCCTACTTTTCGTCATTGTTAAATAAACTCAATCACTAGAGTGACTTATACTCCTTTTAGTAAGTTTAATTTTAATGATGAATTGATTTAAAGGAATGAATTTCATAGGTGAACAACAAAGCAAAATCGATTCAATGTACAGTCACAATATTTATGTTCTTTTTAAAATATATAAATTAGTTAAAAATAATATTTCTCTAAAACAATCATTCTTTATGGCAATTATTAGATAATAGATTGGATTCCTATACTACATAGAAAAGCAATATCGCTTATTGACTACATAAATAAACAAATTTCAAAGTAATTTCAGATACAATATTAGTTTACATAACTACCAGAAATTACCCTTGTCAGAGCAATCATGTTCGGCACCACATTTAAAACATTTCAGATGACATGTAGATACTTCTATCATATCAAATCCACATCTAATGCATACATGTTGTATTTTTTTATTCTTTTCTTTATCTTGAGATTTAGTCATTTTATTTGGGAATATAATTTAACCCTGATTATTATTTAATTCGATATATCTATCAAATAGGTATGTTGACTGTCCTTAAAAAACATGACAAAATAAACTTTAAATTAATTCTTGATATAACGCAGACATACAAATCAATTTCTTCTCTTTATCTATATCTTTATTAATTTATAAACAATGTACCTAATGATCAACGGCAGTATAATTAATATTGTAGCCGTAACTATACTTTGCTTTACCGCGATTACAACTATTATAAAAAAAAATATCCATAGAATAATAAATGCAGTAAATAGTATTCCAATTAACCTTCTAAAATCTACTTGCGACATAATTTTAACTAATAAAATGCATTTATTATATATGAAAAGAATATCTAAAACAAAACAAAAATACTAAATACTTTTTCATCATAAAAAATATTTCCTTGATAAAAAAAAGATATGATAAAATCAAAGAAAATTAATCCGTATTTGCCGATTTGCTTTTAACGACTCCAAAAATTTTCAATTTTAAATAGTCAGAAAATATTTGATCTTGAATTTCATAGTACTGCTTATTTTCAGGATTTTTTTCTGCTTGTAAATAGGTAATTATTTTCTTTTGTAATTCAGTTATAAAATTGTAAAATTCACTATTTTCAACCTTATAACTCCTTGAATAATCAAAATCAATTGTGTCGGACATGATATCTTTTATAAACCCTTCCACAGCTTTTTCTTTCATTAATCCAAACTTAAATTTTGAAGATTCGCTCATAATTTGTTATTTATAAATTTAAATATATTAATAAATATTTGTTAATCATTCTCAGGCACTAATCCAACGTTATTTTCTTTTTAGATGGTTTTGAAAGCGGTTTATATTATAAATCAAGAAAAAATTCATAACTCGAATCTAATTTTGAAAGTAGATGTATAATACTTTTACATATTAAATTTAATAATTTTAAAATCACAATATTTTCAAGTTAATATGGTCAGTCATAGCTATGTTAAACTTTTTATTTTTTTGTATACTTTCCAAATTGGTTTGAATGAAAAAGATGTTCAATTTTTTTATCCATAGCATCTAAATATACACTTTCATTTTTATCTTTATATTCTTTGTATAAGCGTAATTCAATGCTTCAAGGACTATGCAAAATAACACTTGGTATTAAAAAAATAATAATATCCTGCTTTTTATAATTATGGCTCATTTTTTTGGGTTATATCTATGTACGATAGTTGCTGAAAAAATGTTTATGTTGGCAATACTTTCGGTCCCGGTACAAACCACCTTTACAATCCCTCTAAACCGTAACATCCTTGAACTTGATATTACATTCAGTATTGATTTTAATTAAAAGAATTAGAAATTTTTCAAAATTCAAAATAACCGTATTTAAAATTAAAAATGTATTAAAGTCATAAAAATAGGTATAATTATAAACAAAAGCGAAGTTATACCCATGTATTATAATTACAAAGTAATATCACTAAATTTCAGCTCTACGCCAAACATTCCTACAACATAAAGAAGTAGTAATGGTCCTACAACAAACCACATTGTAACTCCACTTCCGTCAGGTGTTATAAAAGCACCTAAAATAACTAATATGATAATAGCATAACGAAAATTGTTTCTCCAAAAACGCTGATTTACAATTTTGATTTTAGTAAGAGCCCACATTAGCAGTGGAAGTTGATAGGAAAAACCAAATAAGATAAGCATATTCATTACAAATAAAATAAATTGCGTTATGTCAAAAAAAGAGGCAACCCCCATCGATTCGCCATATTTATATAAAAACTCGATTGTATATGGTATTACAACATAGTATGAAAAAAAACAACCTGCGATAAAAAGAATTATTGAAGGAAATATAATATTTTTGATTATTTTTTTTTCTTGAAAGTAAAGTGCAGGACCTATAAACGCAATTAGTTCTCTAAACAGTTATTGGCATAGCAACAATAACTCCCAATATAATAGCCACATAGATTTGTGCTGTAAATGCTTGACCTGGTGCTACTTGAATTAGTGTAACTGTTTTTGGTAATAAAGTATTTTTCATTAAAGTAATAATTTGAATTGAAATGTTATGTACGGAATTAGGGTAAAGTATTGGTATTTGATAATCGCCTATATCAATCATAGTGATGCTCATGGTCATACAGATAAAGACAATAATAATAATAGATATTGAAATTCTAATAATTCTCCCTCTAAATTCATGTAATAATATAGTGATAGACAACCTTTCAGATACTTTGGTTACCATTTAATTATAACCTCCAGATATTTATTACATCTATATATATTAAAAAATATGATTGAATAATTGAAATCTAATTGGAAGTAAAATTGATAAATTAAACACACCTAAATATAATATCTTGTCTTTATTATTCCATGGACAAAGATTCCATATTTAAAAAAAATATGGAAGATACCTATGGGAGAATTGCAAAAAAGCTTCGAATTTCAGTTACAGACAGATGCAATATGCGCTGTGTATATTGTATGCCATATAATAATACTAATTGGCTGGACCAAGATACTCTATTGAGTTACGAGCAAATTGTTCACATTGTCCGTATTTTTGCGAAACTTGGGATCGAAAAAATCAAAATTACGGGAGGTGAACCTACAGTACGTCCTAAAATAGAAGAGCTTGTAAAATCTCTATCAAATATTGATGGAATAAAATCAATTAGTATGACAACAAATGGACTTTTGCTAAAGGACAAAGTAAAAAAACTTAAAGAATCGGGATTAAAGAGCATAACCATTAGTCTGGATACGTTTAATCCAGAACGATTTAAGGCCATCACAGGAATTGAAGGTGGACTTTCTAAAGTGTTAGATTCGATAGATGCAGCCAAAACTGCAGGATTACAAGTAAAAATAAATGTAGTAATAATGAGAGGGTGGAATGAAGATGAGATTGTACAATTTGCACAATTTTCAAGAGAAACAGATACCATAGTGAAATTTATAGAATTTATGCCTTTGGATGGAACGGGCATTTGGACTCATGATCTTGTTTTTAGTAAAAAAGAAATGATTCGATTGATAAATACAAAAGTAAAAAAACTTGTACCTTTATTTAATGATAATTCTGACCCCGCGAGACTTTATTCTTTTGATGATGGAACAGGCATTATTGGATTTATTCCTTCGATAACAGAACCATTTTGTCAATACTGTGATAGAATAAGAATAACTTCAGACGGTAAATTTTATACCTGTTTATTTGAGAAAAAAGGCTATAACTTGAAGAATTTATTGGAGGAAGGAAAGTCAGATGAGGAAATTGGTGAATATGTTCTAGAAAATATAAAGAAAAAGCCTGAAGGTATAATTAGTATAATACGATTGAATTTATTGAAACCTACATTAAATGAAATGCACACTATTGGTGGATAATAATGATACCATATTAAGAACAATTATAGCAAATAAAAATGGTAAATTATCTATAAATTGAATATGATGTATCGATATTCGCCGTAACTACTATTAAACATAAGATAAAGATTAGATCTCGCATAATTAGATATCTATCAAAATTTTATAGATTATCAAGGATTAATTGTAATATTTACATTTTAATTTGTTGATTACGATTAAGATATATCAACTTTTTAGAAATTTTTCTAATGGTGCTAATTATGCAAGAGATCTATTGATAATATGGTTCTGTTTTTATTTATAAATCAACTAAAAAAGTTGATAAAGGCACGAGCATATTTATATTATATATGCATGTATGGCAGAATATGAAAAAATAAGAACCATTTATTGTTTCATACGGTTACATTTACCATATCATATCCTGAAGCCCCATTAGGAAATGGATCAGCAAAATCGGATGTTTGAACTTTTCCAGTTTTATCCGTAGCTCTAACAACAATATTATAATCACCATTTACTTTTGGAGTAAATCCGCTTGTCCATAAAACCCATGTATATTTAGATAGAGGAGTCTTTTATAATAGCAGATTTCCAAGTTTTGCCTCCATCTGTACTAACCTCGATTTTAGATATTCCGCGATCTCCCGCATAAGCAACCCCTGCAATTTGAGTGGTTTTACCAATTACCAAATTATCATTAACTAAATGTGGAAATCTATTTCTAATATCTTGACTGCCCATGGTAACTATGGATGAATAGATATTATCATTTCCGTTATTTGTCCATCCCTTTCTCTGCCAAAATCCCTCATAAGTGGAATCAACGAGCTCTATTTCTGTAATCCATTTTGGATTCATCATACCGTAGAAGCCAGGAACTATTGCTCTAAGTGGGTAACCATGGTCATTTGGAAGTGGATTATTATTCATATTGTATGCCAAAATTGTGCCATCCATCAGGCCACTTTCTATAGGTATTCCAACGTCATATCCATCATAGCATCTGAAAACAATATATTTTACTCCTGGTTTGACTTGTGCTTTTGCAAGAATATCTCTAAGACGCACTCCTTTCCATAGTGCAGTGCTAACTAAATCTCCACCTAGTTTGTTGCTTACACATGATAGAGTAGCATATTGCTCTATAGAATTCATTGTCTTGATTTCGTCGTAATTCATGACCAATGGATTATTTACCAGTCCTTTTATATTGAGGCTCCACCCTGCAGCATCAACTACAGGCACTATAGCATTTTTATCTATTCGGTAAAAGAGGTAAGTTGGAGTTTCTTCAGCATCAATTAGTGGTGTTAGTATTGCATCTTCAAAACCAGTAGGTCTTAATTTTGGCTTGAATTGAGTATTTTGTGATAATGGAGAAGAGGAGACGGTAGATAATTGTTGTTCTGTATGAGAAAAAAGACGGTTAAGTCCAAAATACATTATAGGTAAAGCAATTACAGATACTACCAGTGCGCGAAGTAAAGATCTTTTTTTGAAATCTATTTCCGTCGATGAGGTAGAAACGGGTTCTTTTGCTATGTGATCAATAGTCTGTGGCTTTTGCCCAGGAGCAGGTGCAAAAGAAGATTTACCATCACTAATTCTTTCAAAGAAGAAAGAAAAGATAAAACCATAAACAAGATGAGGTACAAAAAGTATAGCGAGTTGAACTGGTGGAATCAATAACTTTTGACCAGGGACTGTATTTATAATGATAAATGACACAGTAAAAATTACTAAAATGATGTAAGATACTAAAGATGATAATAACGCTCTTGTGATAAATTTCTTTGAATGGATTTTGTTATACAGTATACCAAGAAATATGCCTATTATACCATATAGCAATATATTAGCAAAAATAGCTCCAAAAAAAGATGAATATTTAGCAAGTGGGCCTAATGTCTCCACAGCAACGGATTCGACTTGACCTGAGGTTAACGAAACTAATGCTTGTGATGCTAATTCAGGAACAAATAATCCGTTAAAAGATATTTTAAAAATTAATGATAATGAAAGAGCAGCAATACCTGCTGCAAGTCCGCAAACAAAAAATATAATATATGACCAATTTAATATTTTTAGGACCATTTGAATATCTCGCAAGTAGAAGAATTTAAGGTTTTTTACAATTTAATTCAAAAATATAATGATTAATCTTTGTAATAACCCTTTTAAAATAAAACGATATTTATTTTTTTTTGAAGAATAAATAAAAATAATACTTATAAAAACAATTTTCTATAATCATGCTTTTTAATTTTGTATCTATGTCCTTGTTTTTTAAACTCTATCATTATATTTTTGGTAGGCACTGCAAAAATAGAATTGCTTCATATAAATACCTTTTTGATCTTAATTATTTAACAATTTTTTTATCAATGGTTATCATTGCTTTATTGCATGATTCTTAAAACTCATGATTTTACTATCTGTTTTGTCTAAATAGATATCATCTGTTATACAGCGTTGCTTTTAAGATCATTTCCTGTATCATATTTTTTAGTCTAACAGAATAAACATATTTGCCATCAAACATTCGCTTTATAGACGAAAACACAGTTTCTACGATCCATCATTGTTCATAGCTAACAATGTATCCTTCCACTTTTGTAAATCATTTTTCTGGGATATAACTGATAAGTTTCTAAGTATGTTCCTTTTTTTACCCAACTCTACTAGCATTCTTTCTTACTTTAATGCATGGCAAGATTCCATTGTCTGCGGGCAAAAATCTAAAAATATCATTACCTTCATAAGCACCATCATCACTAAATAGTTTGCCCATTGCTGTTACACTATTTGATTTTATGATATTCTTAATCAATTCTGGTAATGCCTTGCTATCATGAACATGCTCATCGTCAGTGACCTTCATAGAAAGAATTTTCTTGTTCTTGATGTTAATGCCACGTATGTATTTTTAAATATCCTTCTTATTTTTATATTCCATTTATCTTGCATCCATTGGCCTCTATTGGTAACCTTGATACCGGTAATATCTATTGCAATGACGATGTATTTGTCTTGAATTCCTTGTTTTTGCTATCCACATCTTTTATCTTGATGTCTAACTTGTTTATCCTTCTCTGCTTATTGTAGTATAATCAGGAATTGAAGGTACTTTTCCTTTAGCATGTCCTCTTGTGCAATACCTTCTTTGGTTTGTCTAAATGGAAGATGAAATTACTTTGGCATATCTTAGTAAAAGAAGAAGAAAGGTATCAGGATAATGAAAGGGCTCACCAACCTTGTCTTTATCCATCTCTTTTAATTCAGTACACCAGTTATTTATAATATCAAAGCCTATCAGTATTTCACCACGTCTAACTAAAGATTGGTTGTAGGCCGACCATTTCATATGTTTTCTTAAAAGATGTTAGCTAAAAATATTTGGAAAGGGGAATCATGCAACAAAGCATCTGAATAGTTGTTTTCCCTCTTTGCTTACGGCACCAAAGATAGATGAATGTTGGTGCGAGTCCATCACTTGGACTATTGGTCTTCTATTCTTATCAATCTATACCCTTCTTACCAAAGAATCATAAAAAAAGAATGATTCATCTACAGATACTAACGCAAATCTTTTTTTCTCTTTTGTTGTTTTTGTTGGATGCATTATTCACAAGTATTGTTCTATAGTCTTTTTTTGAAAGCATCTTTTTCTTCCAGGGACGCCGTGTTAACAGTTGTGTAAAGAAGGCTGTATGTACATCTGTAAACTAATACTGCTTGTTTTCATAAGCAAAAATATTGTTGTATTTTTTAATATTTCTCAAGTTTTTAATGATTAACAAATCTAAACAAACATATTCTCTTTACATTAAAGATTATTCAAGTATTTACATAACTGTTAACATGCACCTTTCTTGGGACCTTCTGTCTAAAACCCCATTTACGAAGAATGCGGTATATATGAGTATAATGATATTTGATACCACTTTTCTCTATTATCATCGCCTCAACATGCTTTGTAGCCAGCCCTGATTGTTGCTTTCTTTTAATGTTGTTTTTATGCTGCAGATATCTTCTTCAGATAACTCAGATGGTCTTCCACTTATTGGTTTATTCTTTAATCCTTCTAAACCTTCTTTCTCATATCTTTTTAACCAAACACAGGCCCATATTCTATTTCTATGAAGATCTCTGGCTACATGAGCAGATATCTTGTCTTGATAAACTACATTGAGAACAAGTAACATCCTTTCCTTTGTCTTTACATTCTCTTCATCCCCATAGATCTTTTCAAACGATGTTTTGGTAAGTGACAAGGACTATACAGATGATAATAATGTAATCCGCTAGCTATAAACATATCCAAATGTTGGAGCAAAAATAATTGTTAGTTTAATTATGCTATTTGGTATAAATAATATAACAAATTTCAGTTTACTTATTACTAGGAACTATTTTAAATATCGCTCCTTGTGTCGGGTCAAATGCTAGCACATATAGATTACCATCATAAGGATTCACCTTAAGATCTGTAATCGCACCAAAGCCCTTTCCAAATATTATTTGTTTAAGGGAATCATCACTGTTTGCAACTTTATTTACAAGTGGACCGTCAGGAAGCAGTAATCCTGTTCTTTGAACATTTAGTTTAAAGTGATAAATATTTCCATTTTTTGCATCAGCAACAAACATATCATTTTTATACCGATTTCCCATCTTATTTGAATTAAGGAATGAGATTCCGGTTGGAACCACTTTATGAAACCAAGTAAATTGGGGCGGATGATATTTACCTTTCCCACCAAAATCGACTAAATCTTTTGGATGAATGGAAGCGACATGTTTTTCAGCTTGATCTATATTATAACCGTCTAGCCATATACCATCAATCTTATTGAAACCACTATTAAACCCTGGATCAACCCGATTGACTTCATCACCAAATGGTAAACCAATTTGAGTATCCCACAGAATTCTTGTTAAGGGATCAAAAGCAAGCCCAAAACTATTCCAAATTCCATAGGAGTAGTAAAGATTTAATGGGAATTTATTCCCCAAGATACCTGGTAGTATTGGCTGTCCATTTTGATTTACTCTTAGTATACCGCTAGTTCCGTCTGGCTCACTTCCATTTTGGATATTCTGTGCTTGAGTTTTATGTCCATTAATGCCAACATCACCTATAGCAAGATATAGATTGTTATCCGGCCCAACGATCACCTTACCACCGTTACCGATAGCTCCGGGGGTTGCTGGAAGATTTAACAATATTTTTGGATTTATTAGTTTGTTGCTGAGCAATTCATATCTATATAAGAGATTACCTACCGGTTGTTTCCCTTCTGTAATATCATCACCTAAATGCGCCTGGCCTTGTGTATAGTATAAGAAAATATAGGTAATGTTATTTTGAAATCTAATAGAATTTTTATGGTTATACAAATCAGATGTATTAAGAGAAGGAGAGACAGCAATGCCCAACATACCTCTATGAGCGTATGTTGCAACACTTACATTAAGCAAAGGTTGTTGTAGTTCTGTACCGTTTAGAATTCTTTGTACAGTACCTGCATCCTTCTCCGTCACTAATATATCATTAGGACCTAAAAAGGCCATACTGGTTGGATATTTTAAACCTCTGAAAATTACTTCTGCCTTTAGAGTTGGATCGAGTATTGTAGGTCCTCTTGGAGAAGGTAGACCAACTTCAGGATATTTTGAAGTTAAGGCTTTTGCAAAATGATTATGCTCATATTCTCCAAAATAAGGAAATTTGTTTGTTATAGACATGAAAGTCAAGGTTAAGATTGCAATTAAAATTATACATTTGAAGAAAGCAGAAAACAATGATGGCATAGAATTAGTCATAAAAAGGCCCATTTAGGATTTATTGAATTAATCTGTATATAAAATGAGTAATATGTGCTTTGAATATCTGTGTTCAATTGAGGGCTACTTCGTTGCTCTGGAACTCGAAAAAATATGACATTGCTTTACATATTATTTTTATTTCTTTTTTCAAAATTGAAAGTAATATTCAAGTTACTTCTATCCTATCTTGAACGATTCAAAGTTTTCGAATTTTCTTTCCCATACATTTACATAAAATGAAGATGATACTCCCGTTTTCAAAATGTTTATCGTATGAGTACAGATTTTTTAACTATAATTGAAACCCGTTATTTTTCACATTCTTCTTCAATATCAATCATAAGAATAAAATAAAATAAAATAAAATAGAATAGAATAGAATAGAATAGAATAGAATAATACAATAATATTATTGGATATACAGGTATGAAATGAAACTGATATTCTTTGATAGAAAACAGTAATAAAAAAACGATAACAAAATTACATATTTTTATAGTGTCCTGTTCCTTATTATTCTTATCCTTTTGGTATTATATATAATAAAAATATTTATTGTAAATTCCATAGATTCATTATATTATCCATTTATAATTATTCAAAATATCTTAATGCTTATAATTATGATATATTTTAAGATTATATGAAAAAAATCATAGTAACGTTATCATCTCTATTGGTTATAGCGGCATTCCTTACAATATCAACAAGGTCCAGTAATGAGGCAAATGCGATTCAAGAATTCTGTCCTCCAATCTGCCTTGATCAGGTTAATCTACATGTTAAAGGTGCTATAAAAGCATTAGATAAAGCAGATATATCTACAGCACACGCCGAATTAAATATAGTGAAAAGTATATTAGATCAAATAAAGATATGACTACTATTAAAAAATAAAATTAGATACTTAATTAATTTAAAATAAAATTCCATTTATTCTTTTTAAAGTTGATAGGTAGTTAATGGTTAAATAGCCATTTTATTACAAGTCCATGACTTATTTAACTACTCCTCTATCACAATCATATTCAGTGATCTTGCATAATTAGCACCATTAGAAAAATTATTACGAATACAACACATCTTGATCGTAATCCGCAAAATTAAATGCAAATATTACAAAATATCATCGATGATATATAAAATTTTGATATGTATCTAATTATGCAAGAGATCTACTATAGGATCATTGCAATTTCTATGCCTGCTTAAATCAAAGCATATGTACCTAAAATACGGTTATTTAAAATAATATAATTTCTTTTTCATTTTCCCTGCTTTATCTTTGGATAGCAGTTACTAAAAACATTACATATACTATTTCTTTGAAATCAGATACTGTTTACTATTTGGTAATATATGGGATCTAGTAAAAAACAATATCACAAAATAATGTTCCATGAATTTATTATGGTTAAATCATAGTATAAATTAACAGTATAATGTTATACTATAAAGTATTATACTACAAATATACAAGCAACTGTATATAAATACCAAATGACAACTATAACTAAAGCATATTTAGCATTAGTAGTAATAGCATTTGCAGCAATAATGGTTGCTGGTACCTGTTGCAGCAAGTACAGACAACGCTTATGCTTCACATAAAAAATCTCATACACACCAAAGCATTAATCAAAATTGTAAACAATCACAACATTCAACAACTGTATCATCCGGTCCAGCTTCACCTGTTGGTTTTTCAGGCAATAACGCAGGTCTCTGTGTAAACTTGAACGGTGGTGGTAATGCAGCCGCATCAGACCAAGGTCACCATTAATCAAATATAATAACAAAACAAAAAAAGTATTCTGAAAATACATTTTCCTTTTTTTCTTTCGTTTCTTTAACAATATAATAAAAATTTACATATAACATTCTAAACAAAGAAGGAAGTACAGATAACAAATTATAACAAAAATTTTTTTTATTTTTAAACGCAAATATTATAAAATAAATATGAAAATACTAATTGTAGCATTTCTAACCTAATAGTAGTAACAGTAATTGATTTTCTATTACCTAATAAAGAAAAGAAAAATATTAAATATTACTTAATGCTATTTCTATTTAGTTATCATAAAATTTATTGACACTGTCCTTTGATATAAATAGATGCTTTATATTTTTATTTTTTTAGTATATTAAAGAAAGCAGAAAATTATCAGTGATCATCTAATAATTTGTAATTCTGTTTTTTAATCTCATATGTAAAAATAATCTAAGGCTATTTTGTTTTTTAAAAGGAATCCATTTCCATTGGATATTCGATACAAAAATACATATAAAAAGGTAGGTAATGCTCCAATTAAAAGAAAAAGAATAAAGGATTATGTTACTATACCCCCTAACATAAATTCGCTAATTCGATTTCCTTAGTAGATACTTTACTATATCCAGGTTAAAGTGCCTTGTCCTATAATATTTAGCAATTGATGATTTCAGGTCATCAAATCTCGGATAATATTTTGATACCAGTAAATCATATTTTCCCTGTCTCTCAACATTCTTCAACTGCATTAAACTCAGGCGAACCTTTTGGTAAATAGAATATTCTTACTGAATCCTTGTTCTTCTCCAAATATTTCTTTATTTTATTTGATTGATGCTGTCTTGCTCTATCTGTAAACATGATAACCTTCTTTCCTATCTTTTTCTTTACTTGTTTTAAATAATCAAGGAAAGTGTCTTGGTTAAACTTATCATATTGACGAAATAATTGTCTTACCTTTCAAGGTAAGTGTACCAAAAACACACGTTCTCTCTGATGCGAACCTGTAACTGTTATTACAGGTCTAATCCCTTTTGGAAGCCATAATTTTCTTTTTACGAGTGTGTCATGTACAAATATGGATTCATCTTGTACTGCTATTGTATTGAATTCTTTTGGGATTTGCGAGAGTAATTCTTGTACCCCTTTTTGAATGCCTCTTTCTCTTCTTCTTTTGATGCAGTATTAACAAATCTTTTCTGTGGAACCTTTGGTGAAAAGCCCCACTTGTGAAGCAGTCTGTAAATGTGTACTTTGTGTACCTGATACCAGTCTTTTTATAGATAATGTCCATTACTTGTTTGACCTGCCAACCAGATGGATTTTCAGATATCTCTTGTTTTATCTTTAACATCTTTTTTTGCGAGATTAGTGGTGGTCTACCACTTCGTGGATGGTCCTTTAATCCTTCTAACCCATGCTTATCAAATCTATCTAACCATTTGTAAGCCCCTACCACCTTGATTTGTGTAATTCTCTTTCTGCCACTTTGGATGCTTCCTGATCATCAATTCTAACACGTCTAACAAGAAGAATCCTTTCTTTTACATCCGAATCTATCTCTTTTTTATACGCATTGTTCAACTGTTCAGAAGAAACATCGCCGAGAGGCAATGATATTATAAAGAATAACTAAGCTAAATGTATTAAGAGTAAAACTATTTTACTATAGTATGAATTT
>CAWISD010000073.1:0-15442 GCA_963838615.1 uncultured Nitrososphaeraceae archaeon | reverse complement strand
TAAGGTACAACACACCAACAAATTCTGTGTTACTGTATGTAGCCGAGAAAGGGCCCGTAACCACGGCAAAGACGCATGGTGGTACATCTTGATCATCAATGCTTTGTTGCATGATTCCCCATTTCCAAATACATTTAGCTAACATCAACCAACAAAACATGTGAATTGGCCCACTTACAACCAATCTCTAGTTAGACGTGGTGAAATACTGATAGGCTTTGATGTTATTGATAACTGGGATGCTGAGTTAAAAGAGATGAATAAAGACAAGGTCGGCGAGCCATTTCATTATCCTAATACTTTTCTTCTTTTACTTGGATATGCTAAAGTGTACTTTCATCTTCCATTTAGGCAAACAGAAGGTATTGCACAAGGGACATGCTAAAGGAAAAGTACCTTCCATCCCAGATTACAGTACAATAAGCAGAAGGATAAACAGGTTAGATATAAAAATAAAAGATAACAAAAGCAATGAATTTGAAGATGAATACATTGTCATTGCAATAGACAGTACAGGAATAAAGGTTACCAACAGAGGACATTGGATGAGAGACAAATGGAATATAAAAAATAAGAAAGGATATTTGAAAATACATGTAGCTGTTAATGTAAAGAACAAGAAAATTCTTTCGATAAAGGTAACCGACGAACACTTTCATGACAGCAAGGCGTTACCAGGGTTGGTTGAAAATATTATAAAATCCGATAGCATGGCTGCACAATAGGCAAACTATTTGCTGATGGTGCTTATGATGGTAATGATATTTTTAGATGTCTAGCGGACAATGGAATCTTTCCCTGCATCAAAGTAAGAAAGAATGCTCAAGTTAAACTGAAAACTGGGAACATTCTTAGAAACCTATCAGTTATATCTCAGAAAAATGATTTGAAAAAGTGGAAAGACAGCGTAAGCTATGGACAAAGATGGATTGTAGAGACAGTATTCTCAACTATGAAGAGAATGTTTGGTGAATATGTTTATTCTGTTAAATTTGATAATATGGTAAAAGAAATGACGCTGAAAGCATCATTGTATAACAAGATGATATCTGCTTTGTTGCATGATTCGAAAAACAGTTAAAAATGTGATTTGTGTATGATGATATCAATTGGATTTTGACTATTTCCGTTATAACTCTATCAACAAAACGCTAACAAACAACGAATAAAATAATCATGCAACAAAGTAGATGATATCTATTTAGACAAAATATGTGGGTAAGACTAAGATTTTAAGAATCATTCAACAAAGTAGATCATCAACACAGATAAAGGTTGAGAAGGCTCAAAAGATAAAAGGAATTCTAAATGTGTTTGGAGCGTATGATCATACAAATGACAAAATACACATACATTGCTACCAAAAGAAGACCGGAAAACAATTTATCGATTTTCTAAAAAGAGTAGAAAAAAGGTACGATAAGAATATACAAAATATCTTTGTTGTACTTGATAACCTTTCAGCGCATAAATCAAAGATGGTAAAGGAAGAGATATCCAAATGTCGTCCAAGAATAAAATTTGTGTTTCTACCGGTAAGATCTCCGGAGCTCAACTTAATTGAAGTTAGATGGTCATGGTTAAAAGACAGACGGCAATTAACAATTCTACATTCAAAGATGAACAAGAAATAGGTCGGACTGTTAGCAGGTGGAAGAATATATATAATAAAAATCATAGCAAAGCAATCACATATATTTTACAAGAGGATGTATCCTTGTGTTTACACAGCTGTTAACAGCTGTGTAAAGAAGGTTGTATATGTATCTGTAAACTAATACTGTTTGTTTTCAGCAACAAAATTATTGTCATATTTTTAAAGTATCTTTAAAATTATAAAATTTAACAAATCTAAACGAGCACAATCAATTTACATTAATGAGTAGCCAGTTATTTACATAACTGTTAACAAGAGCCAGAAGTACATTATGTAACAATATGACGACAACAACATCTTCTATCAAGTCCAATATTCAACATATTCTAACAGAACTTATTATAAAGTTACAAGAATTTGTATTAACTTTTGGTGCTAAGAAAAGGATTCAGGTCATGATGGAATACTTGGACATTACTCCTGACGATATTTTATTAGATGTAGGTGGAAATACAGGAAAAATAACAGAATCTTATTCTAAAAATTGCGCAGAAGTTGTCATCTTAGAACCAAAACACAGGGTTGTAGAATATGGAAAGATGCATAGACCAAATATTAAATTTGTAGAAGGAGGTGTAGAGAATATTCCTCTACCAAGTGAACACTTTGACAAAGTAGTAGCAAGCGCCTCATTTCACCATTTTCCAAACCAAGATAAAGGTTTGGAGGAAATAAAGAGAGTATTAAAATCTAACGGGAAGATGATTATTATCGAAATTGATCCAAATACGAGTAAGGGAAAGAAACTTAAGATTTGTGAATCGATATTACATACAGGAGCCCATTTCTATGATCCACATCAACTAAGGGAAAAGGTTGAAGGTCATGGCTTTAAGGTATTGTCTATCAAGTCTACGGATTTATCTTATTTTTTGACCGCAGTTAAAAATATTTGAAAATGAGTAATAAAGTATGCAACGAACTTACCATCATCACATATTAATATTGATAATCAAAATAACGTAATTATTATACTTATTCTTATGGTCATTTAGATCCTTTTTCTGTTTTGTTTTATGATTATTGTAAATCGTTTTTTGTTTGTTTTAGTAATATATACAAATATTAAATAATCATGATTTAACATAATTTGCTAAAAATATACTATAGTTTAATTGTTTTTCGAACTATGCACAAAACATCAAATAGGTATATATATATAAACATGGCAATGGCGTCTAATCAAAATCTTGTATTTGCCTTCGTCATGTTCTTTGCAAGCATAGGAATATTATTCACAATTCCAATTTTGGTTTATGCACAACAAACACCAACAACACCTCCACTAACAACAACACCAACAACACCTCCACTAACACAACAACACCACCACTAACAACAACACCTCCACTAACAACAACACCAACAACACCTCCACTAACAACAACACCAACAACACACAACACACAACAACAACAACACCAACAACACCTCTAACAACAACAACAACACCAACAACACCAACAACACCAACAACACCCAACAACACCAACAACACCTCCACTAACAACAACAACACCAACAACACCAACAACACCTCCACTAACAACAACAACACCACTAACAACAACACCAACAACACCTCCACTAACAACAACACCTCCACTAACAACAACACCAACAACACCTCCACTAACAACTCAACAAACGAGTTTTATTGCAAATCTGGCAGGCAAAAATGTCCAACCAACACCTGTGGATACACCTGCAACAGGGACAGCTAAATTCCAATTAAATCAGAACGGAACTATGGCATATGAGGTGGATGTTATGAATTTAGATAAAATAATTGATGGTAGTATTGAATATAAGAACTCTACAGAAGCAGTAACATTACTTAATCCATATGCAACAATAAGCACTGGATTTAACCAGGTCAAATCCATGTATCCTACCGGCCTAATTAATGGAAAATTGACAGATGGTGTTATTACTTCCGATAAACTGTTGGCCGGACTGAGCGGAAAAAATGTTACAGATCTAGCAAATGCTATGAAGGATGGATCACTTAACGTGGTTATTCGCACACAACCACACCAAGAAGGTGAAATTGCAGGGCAAATAGTCCCATCCAAATAATTTTTTTGTTTTGATATTTCAAATATCAAGTTTTTATTTAAATGACGAATTTATCCCAAAATTTATTCCATATGCTATAAAATCAAGGATAAACTATCGACCCGAATAAACGATAGATTAGAACCTGGAATGATTGTCTTTTGATGACAAAGTATCACTTGTATTACGCATACCCATTAGAGGGATAACATATATTGATAGAATTACCTGTTATTCTGTGTCTCTATCTTCTGGCTCATAATTGTTGACAACTTCTGATAAAGGTATCCTTTTTCCACCTACTATCTTTATATCTATATCAATTTTGTTATCTTCTCGAATATCAATGATATTATAAGTATCTTCAAATACACCTCGGTATCTCCATGAACAGGCAGTCCCAGCATATGCAATTTTCATTGTACCTAAATTCCATAACCATGGCCTATGTTTATGACCACAAATAACTAAATCTACATTATTTTTAAGACATGTTCTTAAAACATCACCAGCATCAGAAATACCTACGACATTTGTATAACCAGTATCTGGTATAGCTATTAAATGGTGATGCATTGCTACAATTTTTTTTATTTTTTTATGTCTATCTATTATCATCATTATGTTGATAACTATTATCATATTTCTTTAGAATTTTGTTTAACCATAAATTCTGTATATGTCCTACTTCACCTTCATCTCTATCAGGTCTTGCAGTTCCAATAGTAGTTAATTACTCACGGTTTGATATTTGTTATTGTCATTTTTAAATTCATATACTTTAGGGCCATCAGAACCAGCAATTGGAAAAAACTCTTTAAAAAGAAGATAACCTGTATGACGATAGTCATGATTACCAGGAAATATAATTAGATTATCACACTTTAGCTTTTTTATTTCATTTCGTGCTTGTTCAAATTGGAAAATAAGACCATCATCCGTTAAATCTCCAGATACTATAATTACATCGGGTTTCAAATCATTATTTATCTCCTCAACCATTGTATCAAAAGCATCTTGTTTGAATAGACCACCTATATGCAAATCAGAAATTTGAACAAATCTCATATTGTTATTCTATATCACAACGTAAAAAATATAGATATACATATTGGTGTATTATACCATTATTGTTAAATTATATCATGAACAGCAAATGCTTTTTGGTCGAATAGAAAAAATAGTCAATCTATTCAAGGTTCTCTTATAATGTAGGTTTTGGAATTGTAATCTTTATCGGATGTTTAAAAGCAGAGTGCACCAAGACAATTTCACCTCTATGTAATTTGCTAATTGCAGATCTTGGTCATATCATCAATTATCGAATAAGATGTTGTAGATAGTTCGGATAATCCAAGTTTGGTAACTACATGAAGACCTGTGTTATCATTTAAAAGAGGATCTACCTGACTTTTAAATTGTTGTGCTGATAATAATAAGTATGCCTTGATTTTCCAGCGATTAATGTCTTTAGAATTTCCTCCGCAACCGCAGAGCGAACTAATGCCCCTGATCCATAAGTAGAACCATGGGAATCTAAATGTGGTAAAAATCTATTTATTTCATCAATTAAAATGAGAATATATTTTGGTTTTTTATTGATATCTTGATTATTATCTTTGTTATGTTTTTGTTTGATGAATGTTAGGCAATCATCATTTAAAGTATCTTTGGCTTCATTGATATGTTTCATTAGAAAAATTGTTAGAGATTCAGCAGAGTATGACCTATGGAATACATTTCATCAATAGTTCTCATGACATCCCCTATTACAAATGCCTGTTCTTCCAATGTTGAGAGCATTGCAATATCTATTACAAAAACATCATCTTTTTTTAACTGTTTAATTTCATTTCCAAGGTATAGTACTTGTAATTTTTTTGTCAACAAATAATGTTGAAGGTCTTCTAAATCTTTGAATACTACCTTGAAATTTAAAAGTGTTGATTTATTGTAACTATCTCTTCTGGATAATCATTAAAATGAATGAGATCTGTCCAGTTTTTGATATTTATTTGGTTATATTGTTATATTATTATCATTACCATTGGCAATGACCATGATTCGTATATATAATTTATTATAGATGAAATATTGTAATGTGGATTATTAATTGTTTCTGAATGAAATAATAGTTCTAGTCTATCATAAACGTCTGATAGTTCATATGAATATGTTTTATAAGTTTTTTTCAGGGATATATGCAGAATTAGGTTTTCCATTTCTTACCTCTTGGAAGAAAATATTTTATGTTTTGGAAAGATGAGTTACTTTCATATTTAAATATATTCATATAAATCCTTATCCTTTTATCAAAATTTTCCTCTCTATGTTTATCAAGATAAAGTAAATCTTTTTCCTTTGTATTGAATAAGATTAATGCTATTCCCTCTTTTGATAAGTGTTGATATGCTGCCTGTAAGTAGAAATAAAAGATAGCTAGTTTTTATATTTCCAGATATTCCAGAAGCATTAACATGTGCAGTATCAGGTCCAAAAATATATGAAACATCTAAATATATAGGAATATCGTACCATTAGTCATTTCAATAATTCCTGCAGGGATAGGATTTTCCATTTCGGGAATTCCTAGTGATTCTATAACTTCCTTGGCATTTGCAAAAACTACTAATTTTCCCTCTTCCATAGGCATGTTTATTGATAAAGCAGATTTCTTATTTGCAATCTTGTGTGTATTGGCATTGTCATCAAAATCATTCGATTGATTTGGAAAATCACCAATAGAAATATTTGCCATGACTGCAATCTTCGCAATAGTAACTCCTATTCCTTGCTCTCCTTACTCTTTATCAGCATGAGTTTTCGGTTGATGAAAGATAGAAATCCACTATATTTTGAATCAACCAATAAAAATATTCTTTGTAATTCTTTTACCATACCAATAGTTTTAGTATTGTTCAAATTATCTACAGATACAAAGTCAAATGGATTAATTAATATGCCAGGATTTATAATAACCCAAAACGAATCTACCGTATTTGAAAATTTTTCGGATACGAATGTTTTTCCTATATTCGTACTATCCAAGTTTCCATAGAATTTATTATGAGGAAATGTTTCTGAAACCCTGTTATTTTCTTCCACACCTTATTTTTCAATAGGATACTTTTGAACATTTGTATCTTGTGATATAGTAATCATATATTGTTATTTACCGCATTACAGGTAATACTTTGGTCATGTATGCAACATACATTATAAATCTATAGAGATTGTTTAGCAGGGATTACAAATTATAAAGGATATTTGATATCCATGAAGGAAACTAATAAAAGGCACAATTATAATAACTTTCGTTTACAACATTGATGAAAATCTGATACGTTTAGTGAAAAGAGTATAAAATGTATAAAGTTTTAGCAGCATGCTTATTAAACGTCATAAACCAATAAAATAAACCTATTTGGAATTACACTATTATTTCAATAATATTTTTGTGGTAAATTGATAAAGGTAAATAGTATAAGAAAATACTAGTTCTAGTTAGTGGAACATGGAACCTGTATAAAAGATTGAATTTGCCCCTTATAGAAATTAAAACATTATCCAAGTCCATTATCTCTTTCTTCTTCTTTTTTGTTTTGTCGACCAGGTTTTAGGTAAGGATGAATGCCTATTAGACATATTAATAAATTTTAGAATGACCGTATCCATTCTTTCATTTTTATAGATTAATAAAAAAGAAGTTAATTATTTTGATGTTTTATCAAATGTTCTTGAAGATTTCATCCATTCATAGAATTCTTTAACGAGATCCTGATTTTCCTTGTTTGGAATTATATTATTTTTTACCATAGTAGAAAGTTTATCTGGTGTTCTCATCTTACCCTTATTAATATATTCGTTACTTTGATGTTCTTCTTCAACTTTTATTAATTGATAAGTATAAAATCGGATCTAAGATGTCATTTCATTCTTAAATTCTTTTACTATATGCTGGCAAATGATTAGAAAAGCAATGGTTTTCGGGAGAATTTTTGTAATATATTTTATTATTCAAAAAAGCAATCTGCACCTCCATATAAAATATTTAAATTGGTTTTAGATACAAAAGTAGTGGTTTTTGACAATGCTTTGCTTAGTTCTTTTTCATTTTTTAGATTTCTTAATATGATTTTCATTTGCAAACCCTTAGAATTTACAAAGGATTTCTTGTCGGTAATTTTAATAAACATTCTAAAAAAAGACGAAAATATTTTATATTATAATAATAAAAAAGAGACTAAATAATACGGTCATTATATCCCATTTAGCATAAGTTACCAAACATCTCTCAATAGGTAGTTCCTCATATCAAGATTAAATCTTTTTGTCCTGAAATATCCAGATATCTTGTTTTTAAAATCTGCAAATGATTGATAATATTTCAAGACATGTAGATCTTGTTTGGCTATGTTCCATATCCTCCTTTTCCATCACCATAAACTCGGGTGATGCAGTTGGAAGAAATACCGGTATTAGTGTATCTTTATTTTCTTCAAAATACTTTAATACCTTCTTTACTTTATAATGAGGCGATGCTTTATCCATAAACAAAAAACATTTTGGAAATTTGGTATGTATTTTCTTTAAGAATTCTAGAAATGTATCACCATTGAATATATCGTAAATGTCTGAATAGCTGCTTTCTTTCCATGCTTACTGCTCCAAAAATACATGAATGTTTGTGCGGGACAGTTATTCTAACAACCGGTCTTTTCTTTTCATCAATCCAAACACATCTTATCAGAGAATCATAAAAGAAGAATGATTCGTCCAGTGATATTATAGTAAACGCAGTTTCTTGCTGCTACTGCTTTTGCTGCTGCTTTTGATTTAGCTGTTTATCCACAAGTATCTTGACGACCTTTTTTTGAAATCATCTTTTCGATCTTGAGAGATGCAATTTAGAGAACTTATGCTAATTGGATACAAAGAAGAAATAAAAAAGAAGAGATGATTGAAAAACCATCGTCATACTTTCAAGATATAGAATTTTTTTAATTGACTAACCTCAACCTTCCAATATTATTTTATAATTTTAAAATTAATGTATATCAATAACAAAGAAATTGATTTTTAAAGATTAATTTGCAATAATAAAAAAATATTCTTAATCTCCATATTCAAAGGTCTTTCTTTCAAGGAAAAAGAAAATTAATCCAAAATTTTTCTCAAATTTAAATATACATCTCTGGACCTAAACCAATGAATATGTCTTGTATCCAAATCAATTTAATGATATTACTTATTGGATTTGGTATTAATAACAAATTAAAACTATCAGATTAAATAAAATAAAATAAAATAAAATATATTATATTATATTATATTATATTATATTATATTATATTATTGAAGGTCTTTTGAATATCATGGTTTACAACTATACTTTTATTCCCTTATCTACTTTTATACTATACATTATATAGCTACTCCTTGATTAAATCAACCTTGACAGAAAATAAAGAAAAAATTTGGCAAAATATTCAAAAAGAATTTAAATTAAATGTAGTAGTGGTAGAGGTTAAGCAAAAAATAAATAAGATGCAAGAAATTAAATTTAATGCTATTTGTGATATAAATAGCACAACTCGAAAATATAAAATAGATTTAGTTTAATGTGATAAAATAAATGAAAAGAGAAAAAATAGAAAATAAATATACTATCTCATCACGTGCTTGGACTACCCTAATTGTATTAGGTCTTGCAGTTCTCATTACCATGTATGGAGAAACAATGTTACTTCCTGCAATACCTGATATCATCAATGAACTTCATATTTCATATAATACATCTTCTTGGATATTGACTGCATATCTGATATCAGGAGCTGTTATGACTCCTATTGCAGGCAAACTTTCTGATGTCTATGGTAGAAAGAAAATGATACTTATAATTTTAATAATTTACATTATAGGAGTAGCTATTGGAGGTTGGTCTGCCTAATTTCTATATTATGTTATTATCAAGAATTATTCAGGGAATTGGAATTTCTATGTTTCCAATAGCATTTGGTATAATTAGAGAATTACTTCCTGCTCAAAAACTTGCCATAGGTGTTGGCATATTTACCTCAATGTTTGCTGCAGGTTCTGTTGTAGGACTTGCTTTAGGAGGAACAATAGTTCAACATTTAGGATGGCGTACTACATTTTTTTCGATATTGCCATTTGCTATATTATTGTGGTTTGCTATTAATAGTTATGTTAAAGAACAATTCGCAAGATTCATCGATATTACAAAATAATTCTCAACCTGGTAATAGAAATAACAATGTCAAGAATCAAATAATAAATTTTCAAATGTTATAGATATTAAAGGAGCAATTTTACTTACCATCGCATAACTATCTTTTCTTCTTGCTATTACTTTTATCGGAAATATCAATACATAAATGTCCCTGATTAACAATAGATATATAAATAATGATAGTATTATACTTACAATTCAATCTTTTATAATTTCTAATTCTAATTCTATAACTATTGATATCTATTGGTATTGTTTATTATAGTGTAGAGAAAAAAAGCGGAATCCCCATTGATAGATTTAAATCTGTTTGGTAACAAAGTATTTCTTTTATCAAATGTTCTTGTTCTTACTTTGGGTCTTCCGATGTTTTTAGTTTATCAAACAATACCTTTTCTAGTTCGAAGTCCACCCCCTGGAGGCTTTGGAGGTAGTGCGGTTGAATCAGCGATTGGTACAATTGCCATTTATGATTATATTTTTGATATTTGCCCCTGCTTCAGGATTCATCATATCAAAAATAGGAAGCATTAAACCTGTTGTATTTGGGAACTATAATTTCACTTGTGGGATTTTCAAGTATGTTTGCATTTCACTCAACTGAAATTCTGGTAGAAGGAAACCTTGCAGTTATTGCTGTAGGTTTTGCATTATTAAATACAGGAGTATTTAACATTATAATGGCTTCAACTCCTATTCAATTTAGTGGTATATCTCTTGGTATGAGTGTAGTTATAATGATAATAGGAATGTCTATTGGTCCTATTGTAGCAGGATTTTTTATGCAATCATTTCAAACAACAACTACAACTACAACTACAACTATAATGATGACCTCGCATCCATCAGCTATTGCCTATAATATGATATTTTTTACTGGTATACTTATATCAGTGTGTTCCGTTATTCTGTCTTTAATATTGAGAAAGAAGATGAAACAATCAAATACTAATAGTCTCCAGCAAACATGAGAAGAAATATTAAAAAATTTATTTTTTTAACGTATTTGATAATAAAAGTAATCGAATTTGCTCTCTTGACCATTGGTGCAAATTTGGGTGCCCTCACAAGATATAAAATTACTTCATTTCTGTTGTGTTTGGGATTATAGGATCAAATGTTTTGATTGTCAATATAGTGGGAAGTTTTATTCTAGGTGTTTTTTCTGTGTTATCTTCTTTTTTAAATCTTGATTCAAAATATTCATTTTTAATCGCTATTGGATTTTGGGGTACGTTAACTACAATGTTATCTTTTGCTTTGGAAAGCGTTACTATGTTTGAAAACAAACAAACAATTTCTACATTTGATAATATGTTTATTATCAAATGTATTTTTTCATTAATTGCGGTATACGGTGGCAGAATTTTAATATCTCAGATTTTAAAGTAAATTCATGGTTTTCAAAAAAATGCTTTGTTTAACAATTAGAATTAAAAAAAATGATGAAATAAATGGAAAAAGACTTGAAAAAATGATAATAGATTTTTTAATGCGTTCTAAAGTATTGGGTGCTACGGCATGGTTGGGAGTAGATGGTTTTGGAAAAAGAGGAAAATCAACAGTTCATTTAGAAGGAATAACAATAAATCAACCCCTTATCATTGAGACTATAGACGATAACGAGAAAATTGAACCATTATTAATACCATTAAAGAGAATGATAGATGATAATGGAATTATTACTATTCATGAAGTAGATATAATCTAAATGATAATAAAATATTAAAAATTCGATATATCAATAGCATTGTCTATTTTTTATTTGATATAATAAAAAAATGGCATTTTGTAAATGCGATACCTATAATAGGATAGGTATCACAGCATTATAACATATTCTGATTCAAGATATAGTACTGCTTCTTCTGACAATACTCTGAATCTGTTTGATACTGAAATTAAAATTTACATGATAATGGATTTAAAGTAATAACTTTGAAAAACTTAGATATGATGAAAAAAAGAATATATTAGATATAAAATCATGAGTCGCCTAAATATCTAAGACTTGTAATAACTAAGGTTCTCTCTTACTCCTTCAACTAATGATATACTATTACTATAAACCTGCAAATTAAATCCAAAATCAATAAAATATATGCTTGGGACTGGCTGACATGGAGTTAAGAGGATACCGATGCAATTTGAATTATGGAAGCCTCAATTAGTTTATTAAAAAGATATACTCGTTCTGTAGATTTTTTCCTAACCTTACAGTGTCTGCATTATTAGGTTAATCCTTATTAATTAGCAATTTTTATGAAGATTATGGACGAGAAGAAAAAAGTCGCTCTCGTTACTGGAAGCTCGACAGGAATAGGATTTGAAACATCTCTTGCATTAGCAAGAAATGGTTTCCATACATATGCTACTATGCGTAAATTAAAAGATTCTGACATAATAATAGACATAACTAGAAAAGAACAATTACCACTAGAGGTTTTACCTCTAGATGTAAATAATGATAAATCAATTATTGATACCATAACTAAAATTAATGAAGAAAATAAAAGAATCGATGTTTTAGTTAATAATGCAGGATATGCTCTTGCAGGACCACTGGAAGGAACATCAATGGAAGAAGAAATAAGACCGCAATTTGAGACCAATTTTTTTGGTGCAATAAAAGTTATGCAATCAGTAATACCTATCATGAGAAAGCAAAGAAATGGTAGGATAGTGAATATAACTTCAATGGGAGGAAGAGTGGCAGTTCCTTTAGATCCGATATATCATGGGACTAAATTCGCATTGGAAGGTGTTTCTGAATGTATTCGGTATGAATTAGGGCCATTTGGAATTAAAATAATCCTTGTAGAACCTGGTGCTGTAGGATTAAATTTTTGGAAAAATTTAAAAATGACTTTGGAATCTTCACAGTCCTCATTCCCCTTATAGACAAATAATCGATAATGTATCAGAAATATTTTCAAAAATGACTGAAAATGTTATACATCCCTCTGAAGTATCCAAAGTTGTTGTAGAAGCAGTTACAGCAGATAATCCTGAATTTAGATATATCGTAGGTAAGGATGCTACTATGATAATAGATAAGAAGAAAAATTTATCAGAAAGAGAATTTGAACAATTCATAAAGGAACAATTTAATTTAAAATATTAATTTACTTTTAAAGTAAAAATATATTAATGCGGTATTATCCTTTGCATTGCAAGAAAAGGAAAATAGAATACCACATAATAGAAACCATTTATCTAAGATAGCAACAAAGATAAGGATAGATTTCTTATAATTATATCAATATATTAATAGTCGAATATTATAAAATCAGAATATAAAAAATTCGATCATGTGGTAGCATTTTTTATTAACACATTGCGGTGCCTGAACGGCATTATACCATTACGTATTTTTGTTAAAGTATTAAATTTTAAAAATCTGGGTATTATTATAGCAACTAGAATGCTTCTTATACCATCGTTTCTCCATATAAAATACTACTCCATAGATGATTGCATCCGTAGAATTGGAAGCATCGGAGGTATATTACCATATTTTGTCTAACTAGAAAAATATCAATTGTATTTAATATAAAAGAAGAATAGAAAAAATACAAAAAATTGAATTCCATAATAACAACAAAAATCATAAAATATTTAATCTAAAAACTAATTTTTGCTCTATAACAATATATCATGATGATGAAAGGATTTGATCATCTTTTCCTCATTGTTTATAAATGAACATTTTATTTCTCAAAATATATATTATTATACAACATTTTGTTTTTATTTTTATTCTGTGATCGATGCTGAATGATAAGGTGCTCCGCATTTTGGACACATAGCATGTTCACTAACACATTCTTTACAATAAGATTCGATGTTCTTCAAATTCAATTTTATCTCCTTTATAATAACATTCTTCGCACATTAAATTTAACATAATTATAATGATTGTAGTTTATTTATAATTTTTTACCATACTTAAAAAGCGATTCAAGGATTTTACCTCTAATTTTGCCAAGTTATATGGAAATGTCAATATCTTAAACCTAAAATACCTATAACAGTGGTCTTTACCAGGCGATCACCTAGATCTTCCAGCTGCTTACCCTATCCAACACCACATAACCCGGTGAGCAATTCTTGGACATATTGGATCGTCTCATAAAGGATCTGAAAGTAGAATTTGAGGTAGGGGCCATTCAATGCCTTTTCATATATCTGAGACATGGTCATAATTCTAGATCCCTTGTCTTTATCCTATTATCCTGTTACCAAGTTCCAAGCATATACTTTATTGACTTTGGATTAGATGTATTCTTCTTACAGTTATAGTATACCATTAACTGATACAATAAAACAGACAAAAGTACAATTGCAGATATGGCCTGAAATCCACGTACGGGTAATGGGTCTATCCTAAACACAGATTTGATATGTTCTATCAATGGTTCTACCGTTATTCTTCTCTGACTGTAGATTGCCTGCCCCAATACTGATTGATAAAAGCATACAAGCTCAAGCCTCTTCTTGGAAGTGTTTTTGTACCTTTCTACAGGGCAAACCAGATCTATTTCCAATACCTTCTTACTATATTCATACAGTTTCTTAGCATCATAGCCTGGATCAGCTATCATGTACAATACATATGGTAAAGAGAATACCAAAGAAGAAGAAAGAAGTTAAAGGAACATACATCTTATTGTCTGGAATATTAGCAGTAGTAGTTACATCTGCTGTTAGGGGTACCACAATCCCTCCTGTTGTAGATGTTAGATGTAGATTGTATCCAAAAACCCATCCTTTGGTATGACTATAACCCCATCTTGCATCTGTGTCAATACCTGGACAAGGTACTTCTCCTTTCTCTATGGATGATTTATGCCATACATTACCATGTGCTTTTATCAGAGTACTATCTGTTGCTGTTATAGAAGGGTCAACTACCAATCGCTCCGCAATAAACAGATATCCAATTGTTGATATCCTTTCTTTTATATCTATAGTAGAAATAGTCTTTAGTCTTCTATCAAATGTTCGTCTACTGCATGGTATTGTTATCAGACCACAGGCTATTGCTAGTTTACGGTTATACTGACAGTCCATGATAAGAAAAGTATGTAATGCATTATTGGAATCGATTTTAAACCAAATTCGTGCAATAAAGCATCTCAAGATTACCGTTGATAGAGAATATACATACGGTCTACCACGTTTTCTCTTGGCGCAGTATGCCATGGTATACAACCTATCAAATACAGAACGTAAAAGGATGGATTCCTTTAATCTATCAAGAGCTAATCTTTGGGACAGTTTTAATCAAAATAATATCTCAAGGGTTAGCTTTAAGCTATATGACAGCATTGAAAATAGATTTGAATTATGACCATGCCTCATTTATATGCCAAATAGCCAAGAGATATGAAAGGAACATACTATTCAATTAAGTATTCTTTTTGCCATTATTGTTTTGACAGAATTAATATAGAGGAAGGAATTTTACTTTT
>CAWISD010000072.1:0-27503 GCA_963838615.1 uncultured Nitrososphaeraceae archaeon | reverse complement strand
AAATTAATCATGTTAATGCAGGAACCGTATTTACAATAAATGAAAATCTAGATACAATTTTTATAAGTGTTGTTATGATTTCGTAATAAAATCTCGTAAATTTAACGATTAACTTGTTTTGGACCCAAATGGTAAAAATGGTAAAAATGGTGAAAAGGATTTAAAATATATAATGCGTTTAATATACATATAAACAATATTTACAATTTGATTACTTTATTCTATAAAATTTATAGAATAAAGGTTTTTTTTATCAACTATCTTGTTATAGTATGCTAATATAGAAGAAAACCTATATCACAAATACAATGAATCAAAAATTTGCAATTTTATCAGTAGCAGTAGTAGCAGCAGTAATGTTTGCTGGATTAGTTTCACTCGGATTAACAAACAATGCATTCCCAGCCGGAAACCACAACGGTAACGGCAACGGAAACCACAGTGGTAATGGTGGAAACCATAACGGCAACGGCAACAGTGGTGGCAACGGCAACGGCTTCCTTGGCAAGCGTAACCAGTGGCAACAACGGCAACGGCAACAACGGCAACGGTGGCAACGGTATCGGTAACGGTAACGGTAACGGTAACGGTAACGAATAAACGTAAATAATAACTTTAATAAATCAAGTCCTCAGGGACTAATCTTTTTTTTATACAACTATTGTGACTTCCAGACTTGCATCATGTTATAATTAACAATCTTGTAATACATCTCTTTGGTAATCGTTTTATCACAATTAAGAAATACTTAATATTATAGTCTTTATGTTTCAGTTTTTAAAAAAAACCCCCCCCCCCCCCCCCCCCCCCCCCCCCCCCCCCCCCCCCCCCCCCCCCCCCCACAATATAGACTTTTAGATCTTGTATATTTGTTATCTAATAAGCGATGGATATTATCATTGACTTGTTTTGGACCCAAATGGTAAAAATGGTGAAAATGGTGAAAAGGATTTAAAATATATAATGCGTTTAATATACATATAAACAATATTTACAAATTGATTACTTTATTCTATAAAATTTATAGAATAAAGGTTTTTTTTATCAACTATCTTGTTATAGTATGCTAATATAGAAAGAAAACCTATATCACAAATACAATGAATCAAAAATTTGCAATTTTATCAGTAGCAGTAGTAGCAGCAGTAATGTTTGCTGGATTAGTTTCACTCGGATTAACAAACAATGCATTCGCAGCCGGAAACCACAACGGTAACGGCAACGGAAACCACAGTGGTAATGGTGGAAACCATAACGGCAACGGCAACAGTGGTGGCAACGGCAACATTGGTGGCACCGGCAACAGTGGTGGCAATGGTAACTTCAACAACGGCAACGGTGGCAGCAATATCGGCAACGGCAACGGCAACGGCAACGGCAACGAATAAACGTAAATAATAACTTTAATAAATCAAGTCCTCAGGGACTATTCTTTTTTTCTACAATGATTATAACTTTTAGTCTCGCATCGGTGCTGTTGGCTTAGTTCATCACCGCCTCGTTATACATATCAACAAATAATTTCATCCAATTTTTTAATATAAAGCAATTTTCATTTCTTCTTGTTACATCGAAAGTAATCATCGAAGCATTCGGTTCTATCTTTTATGTATCGCATTGTTCTTTCGATAACGCTTTCTCCAAATGGAAAATGGATGCGATAACTTATCTTTAGGAATTTACAGGCTTGGAGGTGCCAGTACCTCCATCAGTGAAAACAGAATGTTGACCATACTCTTCTACAATATTAAATAGAAAACGTTCTACCACTACAAACATGTTTCGCTCTTTTGATACACTACATCCAAGAATTTCCTTGTTCTCTCGATTCCACAGTTATACTTGATAACCAAATATATTCAGATTCGACTTTGATGATGATTTCCTCAATATGATGCAATCTGAAATTTTCTTTTTCTTTGAGGATATTTTTTGAGGTTTGTACTTTTGTATCCAGTTCCAGATAGAAACAAGATGACTTCTCTTGACTTATGCAAAAAGATAATGTTTTTGTAGCGTTTTTAAATGATAAACCTGGAAAATATAATTACAATTCATATCCAATATATCTGAAGGTGTTCTGTTGAGTTTATAAATGAGATAGATTATCTTAAAACTATTGGTTTTCCTTAAGTTATAGCAATGTAAATTATATGATATATATTTTTGTAAATTATTTGTGTTTGTTTATACAACTATAACACCTTTAGATTACTATTGTAATTTATGATTATGAGGGATATATTCCCTCATCAGAATGCTTTCCACTGATGATGAAAATAACCCTCTACATCTGATGATGCTTGAAGATAAAGAATCAGGATATAGAGTCAAGATAATCCTGCTCAAAGATGGAAAGGTACACAGTATCGCAAATAAGAAAGATGACAAAAATCATTATGATGTTCACATAAGAAAATGGATGCATCGTTTCAATGACAAAGGGATTGATGACATCCCAATTCAAAAAAGCACAATCACAAACAACACAAATTTTACAAAAAATATAGAGAAACAAATAGTTGATATGGCATCTGTAAAATCCATGATCTTATGGTTTGGGATTTTCCACATGGTCATTATGCTGGACCAGCAGGCTTTCTTATGTGTGTTACTTAAAACTGGTAGATAAAATAAGCCATCATTCTTTAAAATAAGGAATATCATTCTCAAATATAAAATAAAATGAAGAAGAAAATCTAAAACTGTTTTGTCAAATAAATGTAAACGATCCCGTCAGAATCCACTTTGAAAAAAAGCATATATTCAACAGTGAGGTACAATATGCCTTCGGATTCTGTGTTACTGTAAGTGGATAAAGGGCCAGTAACCTCAGCAAAGACCCAATAGTGGTACATCTTGGTCATTTATCTTATTACTGGTAAAGTTTGAGCAGGCTCAAAAAGATAAACGGGATGCTAAATGTGTTTGAAGGAGCATATGATTACACAAATGATAAAATGCATTAGCAATGTCATAAAAGAAGAACAACAAAACATTTTATTGATTTTCTAAAAAAGGTAGATAGAAGGCATGATGATAAGGATATCCAAAATATGTCTTTCTGTACACGATAAGAATATACCTTTGAAGGCACACGGCTATAAACAGAGTCCTTGTATCATGTTATAATTAATAACCTTTAGATTATTATAAAATTAATCATGTTAATGCAGGAACCGTATTTACAATAAATGCAAAAATCTAGATACAATTTTTATAAGTGTTGTTATGGATTTCGTAATAAAATCTCGTAAATTTAACGATTAACTTGTTTTGGACCCAAATGGTAAAAATGGTAAAAATGGTGAAAAGGTATTTAAAATATATAATGCATTAAATATACATATAAACAATATTTACAAATTAATTACTTTATTGTATAAATTTTATAGAATAAAGTTTTTTTTATTAACTATCTTGTTATAGTATGCTAATATAGAAGAAAACCTATACCACAAATACAATGAATCAAAAATTTGCAATTTTATCAGTAGCAGTAGTAGCAGCAGTAATGTTTGCTGGATTAGTTTCACTCGGATTAACAAACAATGCATTCGCAGCCGGAAACCACAACGGTAACGGCAACGGAAACCACAGTGGTAATGGTGGAAACCATAACGGCAACGGCAACAGTGGCGGCAACGGCAACTTCCTTGGCAACGGCGACAGCGGAAACAACGGTAACTTCGACAACGGCAACGGTGGCAGCGGTATCGGCAACGGCAACGGCAACCACAACGGCAACGAATAAACGTAAGTAATAACTTTAATAAATCAAGTCCTCAGGGACTAATCTTTTTTTATACAACTATTGTGACTTCATAGACTCGACATCATGTTATAATTAACAATCTTGTAATACATATTTGGTAATCTTTTATCACAATCAAAAACTTTGAATATTATAGTTTTGTTTTTTTGACTATCTATACCGTGGCAATAATGATACTGAGGCTAAAATAGGTATCGATTAATATGATACACTTTTACATATATTATCTACCTTTAAAGATCACATATTCACATGGCAACAAATACGTCTTCTTAAATAAAATAAATTAAATTAAATTAAATAAGTCATTTTCCAGAAAGGACAAAAAATACATGATAAATATTTGACTTATGTTAACAACTTGGTCGATTTCACTTTTAAAGACATAGATATAGATATTATTATGATATTACAAAAATAATTATCATATTCGGTATTATCAATCAAGTTGTAAATGCTTTTTATACGATACTGGATAGTAGAAAAGTAATGCAATCATGGGAACAGTTTGAATCAAAAAGAACGATAAAATTATGAAAAAATTTTTTATTATTAATTGTAAGAATTGATCTTTTCTTTTACCTTTGTATAGAATACTTCAATATCAAAAGGCTTTTTAATAATATCTTCTGATCCTATCCCAGGTAATACGCCAACTAAATCATTTACTGCATCAAGTGCCGATATAAATAGAATCTTAATATTTAAGTTGATTATTTTTAATATTTGATATAATTGAATACCGTTAATGTCAGGTATTTTTATATCTATGATTATTAAATCATAATAGGGAGAAGAATCTATTATAATTTCGATTTATTTCTAAAAAGTGTATTGCTGCGTCTATTGAAGAAATAAATGTGTTTACAGTATATGGTTTCTCATTATCTTCTTTGCTAAATTCTAATAAAACAGATTTGTATGTCTCAATAATGTCAGGCTCGTCATCTATAATCATAATTTTAACATCTGATTTTAGTCGTGTTGTTGTTGTTGTTTTTTATTTTCATATATTCATCATTTGAATTTTCTTTTATATTTTTATACTTTTTCTTTTAATGAACTATTCTTAGAAGGGGTAATTATATCATTTTTTTTTCTTTTGATACTCCAAGTATCAAATACTTCGTTATAGCGCTGTATCTTGAATATTAAATCATTAGTGGCCAATTCTTGATAAACAACAATCGTATCGCCTGGGGATATTGGAAAGACAGTTTTTATCCTTTTAGAAAATGTTAATCTAGAGTGTTCGTCTACTCTAATAGTACCAACTACGATTAAATTGTTAGCATTGGATTCCGGTGATGTAAACAGTGGTATAGATGGAGATGTAGAAGGTTCTTTATTATTTTTTTGATATTCGATATCATCATTATCTTTATTGGATTTAGTCTTATTGAAACGCATTGATCATCTATCCAATAACTTTAATTAAACAACCCTGAAATAATGTAATTACAGAGAATATATTGGAAAAATCATCAATTAATTTTTTTTCCTCCAATAGTTTTACATCAAATTCATATGTTATCAGATATATATTTTCATTGTATGAAAAAGTAGTTAAAAAATGCTTTGTTGCATGATTCAGTAAATCGTTTTTTTTAACAATTTAGAGTCAAGTTCATAGCGGAAATCATATTATTTGTTCAGGTTTATTAAAAATTATGCCTAAGTATGACTGCTTCAAACTATTAGATTGTTTGGCGGACTATTTTTGTAACTGATTGGCTTATATAAACAAGACACTGTAAAAATCTTTAATTATTAAATTCAGTTTATATAAATCTATACCATGAATAACAAGTCAAATTATAAAATTACAATCATCATTGTTTTAAGTCTTTTTCTAATACTTGTTTTAAATTCATTTACCATAATAAATGCTCAGACTTTGAATAAAAAACCATTAAAAATAGGGCTTACTCTATGGGTCCCTAACTATTTAGCCTATATTGCACAGGAAAAAGGCTACTTTAAAAAAAATAATGTGGATGTGAATCTTACATTAATTCAAAATTATGGTGATGCAATAAACGCTTATTCAACAGGAGTATTTGATGGAATATTCATAGTTTATTCTGATGCTATAATTCAGCATTCATCAGGTGTCGATACCAAGGTTGTATATAATCTTGATTCCTCATTTAAAGCAGATGCTATTGTAGGCAAAGGAAATAATCTTTCAGATGTAAAAGGAAAAAAGATAGGTGTTGAAGGAATCAATAGTTTTTCACATTTTTTTGTGTTAAAATCCTTAGAGAAAGCTGGTCTTACTGAAGGAGATGTAGAATTTGTAAATATGCCTGTTCAAAATGTTTCATCTGCATTACAAAAAGGGGAAATATATGCAGGTCATACCTATGAGCCATTTATATCTGATTCACTAAAAAAAGGATTTAAAATTCTCTCAACTGGGGCAACCATTCCAGGTATTATTACAAATGTTCTAGCATTTCATTCGGATATTGTACAGCAAAGACCTCAGGATATACAAAATATGGTAAAATCAATGATAGAAGCAAAGCAAGATTTTGATAAGAACAAAGCGCAAGATGTATCAATAATGTCTTTAAAATCAGGATTAAGTAAGGAGAAAATAATTAAAGGGATTGATAATGCCAAGCTCTGGGATTTGAACTATAATATTCAAAATTCAATGAATAAAAGACTAAATCAAACTACATCCCTATATGTATCGGGCGACTATATTGCAAAATTTTATGCTGAAAGAGGAGTAATTAGCGAATATCCAAATATCGACGACATAGTTGAGCCAAAATTTGTTACTGCTTTATATAATGAAAATAATATAAAACCATAAGAATTTAAAGATGTATCTTTATTTGAAAATTAGATCAAAGCTTATTATTATCATGATTCCGCTACTATCTTCTTCTATAATTCTAATATCATATATAGGACTTTTAAATTTTACAAAGTCCGTCCAATCAGAAATAATAAATGAATTAAAAATAGTTGCTTTTAATTTGATGGATAAGCTTTCAAGACAGATGTTTGAAAGGACTGCAGATGTACAATTTCTGTCTACCAATAATATATTAACAAACCCAAATTTTACTTTGCCTCAAAAGATGGATTATCTTCGTTCTATGGAAAGAGCAGTCAAGGCATATACATCTATTTCTATATACAATAAAAATGGTATAAAAATTGGTGATACAAGAAATATCCTTATAGGAGCAAATGATTCACAAAGAGGCCTTTTTCAAAGATGCATTAAAAGGCCATGTATATTACGATCCATTACCTAGCTTCTCTGAATCTTTTAAAAAATATGTTATCCATTTTTCTGCACCTCTATATAACAAAAATAAAATATTAAGGGAGTTGTGGTGGCAACTTATCCAGTAGATAAAATAAATGATATTTTCAAAAAAATAATACCTCCTGAAAATAATCTTAATCCTGAATTTAATTCAATAAATGTGGATTTGGTATCTCGTAACGGAACTGAAGTTTATTCTAACTATGATATAAAATCAATATTGCAAACAAAAACCAGAAATTCAAAATTTAATTTTAAAAAACAGAAATCAAAATAATTCTTATTCATTAAATAGTAACATAGAAAATAATATTATAAATGGGAAAGAAATATTCGTAAGTGCATCTCAAGGAAATGGGTATTTAGATTATAAAGGTAGTGGTTGGATCCTTATCCTTAGAGAAAATACGGATGCATTATTTGGTGATTTACAAAAAATAGTTAATCAGTTTTTAATTGCAGCTGGCATTATTGTGATAATTTCAGTGATACTTATTTTATTGATTGCCAGAAATATTTCATTACCATTGTCAAAATTAATGGACAAGGTGATTGAGTTAGGCAAAGGAAATTACGATTCTAAAATAGAAATATCTAGTTCTGATGAGATAGGGAAATTAGCAGCAAATTTTGAGTTAATGAGAAACGAATTAAATAAAGTTAATCAAAATTTAAATAAAATAGTAAAGGAAAGAACACTAGAACTAGAAAAAGCAAATGAAGATTTAAAATTAAAGGAGGAGAATTTACAAAAATTAAATAAGGAATTAATAAATGTAGATATTGAAAAAGAAGAATTTATGTCCATGATAAGTCATGAATTGAAAACACCTCTAGTTCCTGCTAGAGGTTATTTGGAGATGCTTTTACGGCAAAAGAGAATAGGTGAATTAAATACAAGACAAGAAAAATTTATAAATTTAATTTATAAAAATATATTAAAATTAGAATATTTAATCAATGATGTACTTGATATTTATAAACTTGATATTGGAAAGTTAAGGTTTTTCAAGAAATTAGTAAATGTAGAAGAATTAATAAAAATGGTGGAATATGATCTAATGGTATTAACTAGTGATAAAAAAATAGATTTGATCTATGATTTAAGGATAAATAAAAGAGTTAATATTTTATGCGATCCAAAAAGAATCGAGCAGGTATTCTCAAACCTGGTCAAAAATTCAATCGATTTTGTTCCAAAGGATTCTGGCAAGATAACAATTAAATCAGAATTAACGGAAGATAATGCATTTGTTCGATTTTCAGTAGAAGATAATGGACCCGGTATTCCAGAAAATGAAGTGGATAATTTATTTCAAAAATTTTATCAGATAGATACTAGTGTAACAAGAACACATACTGGAACAGGACTTGGTTTGGTTATTTGTAAGGGTATTGTAGAGGCACATGGGGGTAATGTATGGGTTAATAAAGAGTATAAGTATGGTGCTTGTTTTATGTTTACGTTGCCAATTTCACACGAAAAAGAAGAAGCGGAGTTGCTATAACAATATTGTGACAAAAGATAGTTCAGCAGTAACAACTCCAAGGGTTCTTGTGATAGATGATAATAAAGATATTACTGAAATGCTTAAAGATTTTTTTGAAACAGAAAATATAAAATGTAAAATAATTAATGATGGAAAAGAAGGATTGAATGAAATATTAAAAGAAGATGAATATTACGATTTTATATTATTGGATTTGACAATGCCCGAGTTTAGTGGATGGGATATTTTTAAAAAATTAAAGGATAAAAATGTGTTAAAATCAAAAAATTTAATAATTTTTACTGCAAGCTGCAAAAACAGATAATGAAGTTAATGAATTAATGAAAGAAGGTGCAAAGTATTTTTTAAGAAAACCATTCTCCTTGAATGAAATTTTGAAAATTGTCGAAAAGTTCATCATTAATAAAAAATAGTAATTCGATATTGATATTCTTTTATAAAGATTATTTTATTCATAAAATGATTGTAGTAGTAGTGTGATAATTTTTCTCCTAGATTAATTCTAAATAATATTTATCCATTTCATAAATCTATGCCAATAACATAAATATCCGAACTACACTTTTGCAATCTGTTTATTTTTGATAAATGCTTATAGCTAAGTTAATTCCATTATTCGTCATATTCATTTGACTCTTGCCAATAGAGAATCGTTTGAAAAGATATACAGATACGAACAGGATGTGAAAACAAAGGAAAGAATGCTACTTATTCTCAACGTAGTTTATCAAGGGAAGGTATCTGCTCAGGTAGCCAAAGATCTACACCGCAGTAAATCTTGGGCTTCGATTGGTTAAAGAGATATGAAAAAGAAGGGATAGAAGGATTAAAAACCAGACAGAAAAGCGGCAGACCATCCGAGATATCAGAAGAGGTCGTGTATCAGATTAAGAAAGAACTAAAAGAAAGCAAAAATCAAGGCTGGACCACAAAACAGATAGAAGAATTAATCATAAAGAAAAGCGGTATAAAATATCACTATACTCACATATACCGTCGTATTCTTCGAAAATGGGGCTTTAAGCAGAAAGTACCAAGAAAAGTACATGTTAATACTGCATCTTTAGAGGAAAAAGAGGCTTTCAAAAAAAGGTCACCCAGATACTTGTGGATAAGCATACTCAAGAGCAAGAACAAGAACAAAAAGAAGACTCCGGATTTACGGTAGTATCATTGGATGAATCATTCTTCTTTTATGACTCTCTTGTAAGACGCGTTTGGATTGAACAAGATAAAAGACCCATAGTCAGAGTAACAGGTTCGCACCAACGTTCTTGTGTTTTTGGAGCCATAAGCATGGAAGGAAATCAACTATTCAGACAGTACGATAAATTCAATGGCGACTACCTTTCTTGATTATCTAAAGAAAATACATGCTAAATTTCAAAAATGTTATTTGTTCATGGATAAGGCATCTCCTCATTATACCTGTAAGAAGGTTATCAAATATTTTGAAGATAACAAGGATACGTTAATCCCAGTATATCTTCCAACTCGCATCACCAGAGAGTTTATGGTAATGGAAGAGATATGGAATATGGCCAAACGAGATCTGCTTGTTCTAAAGTACTATGCATCATTTGCAGATTTGAAGAATAAGGCATCCAAATATTTTAGAACAAAACGATTCAATCTTAATATGAGAAACTATCTATTAAGGGAGGTTCGATAACATGTGCTAATTGGTATAAGTGTAAAGAAGGATGCAAATTTACTGCAATTTAATTAAGCAGTAACAATCATATATATGAGGCTTGGTCATAATTCAAATTATCTCTTGATACATTTTATAACAGCTTAAAGCTAACCCTTGAGATATTATTTTGATTAACACTGACCCAAAGATTAGCTCTTGATAGAATAAAGGAATCCATACTCTTTAACATTCTGTATCTGATAGGTTGTATACCATGGCCCAGTTTACCAAGGAGGAAACGTGGTAGACCATATGTATATTCTCCAACTGTAATTTTGAGATGTTTTATTGTAAGGTTATGGTTTAGAATCGACTCTAACAATGCATTACATACTTTTCTTATTATGGGCTGTCAGTATAACCATAAACTAGCAATAGCCTGTGGTCTAGTATCCATTCCCAGTAGACGTACATTTGACAGGACGACTAAAGACTATTTCTACAGATGTAAAAGAAAGAATATCGACAATGGGATATCTATTTGCTGCACAGAAGGTCTTGTAGTTCCTTCTATAACTGCAATAGACAGCACTCTGATAAAAGCAAAAGGAAGTGTATGGCATAAATCATCTATGAAAAAAGGAGTAGTACCACGTTCTGGCATTGATACAGATGCAAGGTGGGGCTATAGTCGTACAAAAGGATGGATCTTTGGATATAAACTGCATCTAACAACAACGACTATAGCATCAACAGCAGGAAAAGAGATCATAGTACCTCTAACTGCTGATGTAACTACTGCTAATACTCCAGACAATAAGATGTATATTCCTTTAACATCTTCATCATCATCTGTTTTCTCTTTATCCTCATTACGATATATGGTTGCTGACCCAGGATATGATGATAAGGAACTGTACAAGTATAGCAAGAGGATATTGGGAATAGATCTGGTTTGTCCTGTTGAAAGATATGAAAGTACTTCCAAAGAGAGACTTGAGCTTGTATGCTTTTATCAATCGGAATTGGGGCAGGCCATCTACAACCAGAGAAGGATATCCATCGAACCATTGATAGAGCATATCAAATCAGTCTTTAGGATAGACCCATTACCAGTACGTGGATTTCATACTGTATCTGCAATTGTACTTTTATCGGTTTTACTCTATCAGATAATGGTATACTATAACTGTAAAACCAGACAAATCTAATCCAAAATCGATAAAGTATATGCTTGGAACTTGGTGAGGCATGGTAGTAGGATAAAGATAAGTGGAATCTCGAATTATGACCATGCCTCAAGTATTTACACAACTCTTAACCATACATACGTTTTATTTATCATAAAATCTATTTCCTGTTCCTTTCGGAAGGAGAATATATTTTAAGGCCACTTTATAGTGAGATTTCTCATAAAAAAAAGAACGTTAAAAAACATTCAGTGTATTATTATCTAAAACTTCTACTACTTCCAGAGTAAGCTTATAATTATGCTAACCCTTACTGTACAATCAGTATCATAATTACATCTTTTCGATGTTCACAATATACCTATTGTTACATCGTGAAAATATAGGATTAAATTTTATCATGGTTTTAGTACCAATTTTGGTCGCATCTTCTTTCTTGTCGAACCTTTCATATCCTTTAGGTGCATCCTTAAGATCCATGGTATGACTTATAATCTTGGTCGGATCGATTCGTCCTGTTTCAATTAGATGCAGTAATTGTTCATTGTATTTTTTAACAGGGCACTGACCCATGTGAATTGAAACATTACGATTAAATAATAATCCTAAAGGAAATTGATCATATGCAGACCCATATACTCCTGGTATGGACACTGTTGAATATTTTTTTGCAATTTGAGTCATCCATGTTATTACTTGCAATGGATTGGTTGGTTGGTAAGCAGGGATATTTACTTTTGAATGATCATGGCCTTTATGATTATTGGATTCAGTACCATGAATCTTTATACTATTGCCGTCTCTCATACTAATATTACCTGCCATATGTCCAACCGCCTCATATCCAACAGCATCTATACATATTGCACCCTTTCCACTAGTTTCTTTTTTTATAAAATCTACTGGATCTTCATCATCAAAATTGATTGTCTCTGCTCCCAGATCTTTTGTCTTGGTTAAACGGTTAGGCCAATGGTCGATTGAGAAAACCCGGGCAGCACCTCTCAAAAAAGAACTCATTACTGCAAAATAACCCACAGGACCTGCACCAAATACTGCCACGTCATCTCCTGGCCTGTACATTGGCCATATCTGCAGCAAAATAACCTGTTGGTAATATATCGCTAAGAAATAGCACCTGTTCGTCAGTTTTAATACTGTCAGGGACTTTTAGTGATGCCTCTGCATTTGCAAAAGGTACTCGGACATATTCTGCTTGTCCACCATCATATCCACCAAGAAGCTGGGTAAAACCAAATGCTGCACCTAAATCTCCTTTAGGATTAGCTCTGTCACATTGTGACCAATGGTTATTTGTGCAAAATGAACAATGACCGCATGAAATATTAAATGGAATTACTACTTTGTCTCCTACTTTTACTTCATGAACTTCTGGACCTGCTTCTTCTACTATCCCCATAAATTCATGCCCTAGTGTTTGCCCTGGCTGCATTCCAGGTACCGTTCCATGATAAAGATGCAAGATCTGAACCACAAATAGCAGTTGATGTAATTCGTAATACTATATCTTCTGGATGTTGTATAGTTGGTTGTGGTTTATCGTCTATTCTGAACATCCATTGGTCCATGATATACTAATGCTTTCATTTTCTTATTCTATTCCTATTGAGATTGCGCTGGTGATGGAGCGTCTGTTGATGATGTAGATGTAGCAATGGCTGATTGAATTTTTGGCCATAACTGAGCTAGCATTCCCGGGGAATTAGTTTTTATCCAATCGACCATTTTTTGCTCATCTTTCATATTAAGCGATAATGGCTCTATGTGTATTTAGAAATACTCCACCGGCCATCTGGACTTTTCCTATTAGCATAAGATAGCATGCTACTTCTGCATTTTCTATAATCATATCTTCTTCGGTCCTTTTTAGTTCTATTTCCTGTTTTGTCATAGAATCTGTCATCATTTGAAATATTGTTTGAGGATATGATGGTAAGTGGCAATCCTATTTTTTCTATGGTGGGCTCGCCACCCATATTGGAAATGAATTGCTGTAATCTTTTTTGATGTTCTTTGCTTTCTTGTAAATGGTGCTCTATCTGTAACTTGGCCTCTGGTAAACTAACTTCTTGTAATTCGAGTTTGCAGTCGTTCAACCCCTGCATTTTCCATGGCAAGGGCTGCATTTAATTCTAAAATAAATTTTTGAGTTATAATTTCCATAATCTGATTTGTTTTGGTCATGTTATATATTAGAGGAACATAGTTTAATAGGAACAAGTAATTACGATATTTTCAAATAGATTATAATAAACTGAAAGATTCAAGAAGATTCGAATTATTCAATTTACAATTATATGATATATAAATACTAAGGCAAGTAATAAATCCTATGTGTATAAATAATAATCGTGTAGAGATATTTTATTTTTGTTATAATTAAAGGTAAAATTATTGAATGGGTTAAAATAAAATTTACATAAAGGTGCCCCCAAAGATAATTTATTTTGTTATGAACACAGTCTACTATTTTTCAGAATTATTAGCATATCTATATCTATTATCGGAGCCTTGTTATCATTTGATTTTATCTTGATTTGGTTCATATGCATTACACCATCCATGAGGCGCAATTACTTCAGAAACCTTGCCAAATACATCAGGACCCTTTTCTTTTACCATAATACACTTGCCACCCATTGTATCCAGCCAATAGGTACAGTTATAACAAAAGTAACCCTTGTGTAAATCAGAGTCTTTAAATTCATCACGTTCGATATAACCTGTTTTTAGCTTACTTGCTTTTCTTGCTTTGGTTATATTTCCTACAACATCTGCAGCTTTTTCTACAATATTTTTATCCGACATTTTAATCATCCATCTCCTTTTTTATTCAATATCTTCTTCAAATGGCATCCACAAATAACATATTCCATGAGGTGCAATACTGCCAGAGGTTTGTCCATTAACATCCATGCCTTCATCAGTTACTAGCGTACAATGATTTGGCTTTATAAAATACATACAATTATAACAAAAATAACCTTTTTTTGTATTTGCATTAGCAAGTTTATCTATTTCCATATATCCTACTCTTGATTTTGGTAATTTTTTTAGCTTTATTGCTTCTTGAGGTATGTTTTGAGTTGAAATAAAGGAATTTGATGATGATGGATAATCATTTTGTGAAACCATAAATCACACTATTATGTGATCATAGAACAAACTATAATACATGGTATCCCAAATGTAAAAAGTTATCACTTTAAATCCATTATCACGTAATATTTCATTCTAGCATCAAACAGATTCATGGTATAGTCAGAAGAAACAGTATTGTATTTTAAATCAGGATATTACAATGCATTGATTATTTTTATTTATCGATATCACAGATTTTAATACTTTAAGTTTTAGTAAATTTTATAATAAAGAAATATGATGTTACAAGAACATTACAACCTTTTTCATTCACCTAATAGACTAGGTTATATAGTTTCATATTGCATGTAAAAGTAGTAATTAAAATGTGTATCATCATAATGATTGGCAGGTTCATTTCTTATAAACAATAGCGAAAAGAATCCGCATGAAAATAAAAGTTCTTTTGAAGATTTGCTTGATTTAAATAATTATAAAGATATATTAACAAAAGTATATTATGGCTTTCCTGATGCGAATAACGCAATTTTGCAATTTATACATAGAACTAAATTAAAAATAGACTCTTGTATAAGTTCCATATGCTCCCATCTGTAATTATTGAAGTTGATTCCTTAAAGGAGAAAAGGGTTAATGCGGTTAAAAACAAAGGTATCAAACTTAGATATGTCACCGAAATAACAAAAGACAATATTAATTATGTTAAAGAGATTAATTACTTTTTCAGAAATTCGACACTTGGATGGATTAAAAGGAAACTTTGAGATAGCAGATGAAAAAGAGTATGTTGCAGTTGCAACTTTACATAAGGCACAATCAATACCCCAACTCATATTCAGCAATCTTCCCGAAATTGTAGAGCAGCAGCAATTTATTTTTGATAGTTTTTGGAATAGGGCAATACCTGCAGAACAAAAAATAAAAGAAATAGAAGAAGGGATTGTACCACCGATTACAACAGTATTTTCCGATTACAAAGCAGCACTGGAAAAGGAATTTGATATGATAAAAAATGCGACAAAAGAGATACAAATACTATATTCAACCGTAAACGCATTCCATTTACAGGAACATAACAGTATTTTACAACTTTTAAAAGAGATGGCAGAACAAAGTAATAATTTAAAAATTAGAATACTTACACCTATAGACTCATCAATTAAACAATTCCTATCACTGCACTTTTTAGATAAATATTATAGCATAATATCCAAATCCAAGATATTGCACCTAGTTTTAATATCAAAATAAAAACACTGGTAGTAGATAGAAAAGAATCATTAATAATGGAACTAAAACACATGAGAGAAGAAAAAGTAACGGCTTCTATAGGATTTTCAATTTACTCCAATAGCGAACCAACGGTTTTATCATATGCATCCATATTCGAAGTTCTCTACAATCAGAGTATCCTTTTTCAGCAACTAAAACAAGAGGATAACATAAAAAGCGAATTCATAAATGTAGCAGCCCATGAACTGAGAACTCCAATAATGCCAATATTAAATGGAATGGAAATCATGGAGGAAAAGCTCGGTGAAAGAAAAGAAGAATTTAAGCGAGAAATGGATATAATTACAAGAAATGCATTAAGATTGCAAACTCTTGCTGAAAGTATTCTTCAGGTGAGCAGAATCGAAAGCGGAAGTTTTAGTATAAATATTCAAAATGATGTAGATATTCATTTTTTAATTTCTCAAGTAATAGAAGATATTGAAAAAAAATACGCATATACAGACAAAGTAAATAGAGTATCAATAATATTTTTACCACATGTAGAAAAGAGAGAGGAGAAAGGGAAAAAGAAAAATAATAATCAAAATTCTTCTTTTTATATTGATTGTGATTCCCAAAAAATTAGCCAAGTAATTTTTAATTTATTGGATAATGCTATGAAATTTACAGCAGAAGGCAAAATTATTGTTTCTACCACCATAAATGAATTAGCAAACTCTATTGATAATAATTTGTCATCAAATCCTGATGATGATGATGATGATGGTAAGAAATATTATGATGGAAATAGTACATACCATAAAAATAAAATAAGATAAAAATAAAGATAATTTTGAAGGCAATGATAAAGATTATACCATTAATGGAAATGGAAATGGAAATAGAAATGAGTATAACAGTTACGGTACAGGATACAGGAATAGGAATTAATCCACATATAAAAGATAAACTATTTGAAAAATTTGCTACAAAATCAAAACAAGGTACCGGTCTTGGTCTATATTTATCGAAAAAAATCATTGAAGCACATGGTGGAATAATATGGTTTGAAGATTCAAACGATAATAATCAAATTGAAAATAACATTACTAGTAGCAGCGACAAAAGACGAGGTACTCTTTTTAGATTTAGACTGCCCCTTGAGAGAGGTAGAAAAGATATTTCTGAATCCAATGAAAGAAACAATAAAAATAAAGATTCTCAACGATGGAGAGGAAAATCCGATACCAAATAAAACAAAGGTTTTACTTATAGACGATGAAGAAGATATCGCGCTTCTTTTTAAGGACGGCCTTGAAATATATGGCCAATTTTGTGTAGACATTTATACAGATCCTCTAAAAGCACTACATGATTTTGATCCCAATAAATATGATATAGTTCTAATTGACATAATAATGCCTGAAATGAATGGAATGGAATTTTATGGTTTTATAAAAAAAATGAATTATAATTCTAAAATTTGCTTTTTCTCTGCTGCTGAATACCACGATGATAAAATTAGAGGTATGTTTCCTGATTTAAAAGAGCAAAAAACTATCCTGATTCAAAAACCAATAAAAATAAAAGATTTATCCTACAAAATCGAAGAAATTATTAATGAAAAGATCAATATTTAATTCGGATATATTTTGGTAAAAACTTTTGTGACTCATTATCTCATCATACATTGTGATATCATTCAACCTAAATATTATAAATCATTGTTTCAATATTAATTAGTATAGTTATATGCTTTTTTTACATTAGTGTTTAATTGGATTAATCGGGATATAATACAATTAAAGTGATAAAAAAATAGATCCAAAACGTATCCTAATAATTTATAGATCAAGTGTGATTTCCCAAATTTTTTAGAATAACATGTTTGTAATTCAAGGCATTTATATCGCTAGGATTTATATCCAAAGATTGGTCAAAATAACTTATGGCTCCAGTGTGATTACCTAACTTATCCAGAGCAACACCTTTGTTATCCAAAACATTTGTATTATACGAATCTATATCCAAGGCTTTATCATAGTAACTTATGGCTCCAGTGTGATTACCTAACTTATCCAGAGCAACACCTTTGTTATCCAAGGCATTTATATAATTAGGATTTATTGCCAAGGCTTTATCATAGTAACTTATGGCTCCAGTGTGATTACCTAACTTATCCAGAGCAACACCTTTGTTATCCAAGGCATTTATATAATTAGGATTTATTGCCAAGGCTTTATCATAGTAACTTATGGCTCCAGTATAATTACCAGCATCATCCAAGTCCAATCCCTTTTTATACAAGTCATAGAAATTTGTAGCATTTTGTGCCAATGCAGCAGGAAACTGAAGTAAATTAACTATTGCTAAGGATACAAAAATGATTAGAATTGACATATCCACTATGCATGTACCGGCTTTCACTGCGCATAATCCATTGCTTTTCATTAAAATTTAGAATACATTTATTAAATATTTAAGCAATTGCTTTTTCTTACAGAATACAAAGATGTGATCAAAGTAACAGAAATATTATATATAGAATATATAAATTTAGGTTGTGCTTTGAGATTACATCACTATCAACTGCAAGAGATGGTAATCTACAAAAGAGATTTTTATACTTTAAAAAAAATTCTCCATAAATATATTATTCAAGAATTTAATTGAGAATACATTAATTCCTTATTTTCCTACAACTTTTAGAATTTATTATCAATATATGTATAGAATTAGATGTATAAATTAACTAACTATAACAAAATATATTTTTTAGATTCTCTGGTTGGATCATACTTGACCACTAATTCCAGATTGTGAAAAAATTTTATTTCCTTTAATAGAAGGGGCATTGTCCGGAATTACAGGAGTCTTATTTTCACTATGGATTTTATTGGAAATAATGTTATGCATAATTGGAGCAAATACTTCTATTCTATTATTCCCCGAATCTGCAACATATACATTACCAGAGGAGGAGTTTATCGCGATAGCTCCAGATCCTATAAACTGTCCATTACCTGAACCATAAGAACCCCATTTTGTGATAAGCTTGCCATTAACATCAAACTTTAATACACCAATATAATCAGTCACATATACATTTCCTGTAGAATCAACAGCGATATCTTCTGGATTGTTCACTTGCCATTTTGTAATAAAGTTACCATTACTATCGAATTTAATTATCATGTTACTGTTGTAATTCGTTACAAATACATGACCAGAGGAGTCTATTGCAAGACCTTCTGGGCTAATAAAATGTCCATTAGCAGGATCTTTAAAATTCCATTTTGTAATAAAGTTACCATTACTATCGAATTTTTGTATTCGACTATTTCCATTATCAGATACATATACATGACCAGAGGAGTCTATTGCAAGACCTTCTGGGCTAATAAATTGCCCATCACCTGAACCCTTGGAGCCCCATTTTTTAATTATCTTTCCATTACTATCGAATTTTATTATATTAGCGGTATAGTTATCATCGATATATACATGATTAGAGGAATCCATTGCAAGACCTTCTGGACGTACAATCTGTCCAGCATCAGGACTAACAATATCCCATTTTGTAATAAAGTTACCATTACTATCGAATTTTTGTATTCGACTATTTCCATTATCAGATACATATACATTTCCAGAGGAGTCAATAACAATCCCATTTGGAGTCAGGAACTGACCAAAAGATGAACCCTTGGAGCCCCATTGTTTAATATACTGATATGAATTAGAAGGAGATGATGAAACGGTTTGTGCCATAGATATACTTGGCAAATGTATCATGACAATAAAGGATGTAAATGAAATAAATATCGTTAATATAAAAATAAAAAAGGAGAAACTTTCTTTTTGCATATATAATTTTTTTAGAAGACTAGGTTTAAAAGTTCTATTTAACTATATTATAGAATATATTTTCGAATAAATATTAAATAGATCAATCTTAATTAATTTTTAATGACAGATTTTAAAATATTCTTGCTTATTATATTCACAGTATTTTCTCTATCTACAACCATAGAAGTATCTTATTCACAAATGTCTAATATGTCAAACACCTCTTCCAATTTTTCCCCATTACCGGCACCTACTACAACAACAACAAAAATAATGCATCTTTTTCCCCATTACCGGCACCTACTACAACAACAACAACAAATAATGCATCTTTTTCCCCATTACCGGCACCTACTACAACAACAACAACAAATAATGCATCTTTTTCCCCATTACCGGCACCTACTACAACAACAACAACAACAAATAATGCATCTTTTTCCCCATTACCGGCACCTACTACAACAACAACAACATATCACCAACCTACTACAACAACAATAACAATTTTTCCCCATTACCGGCACCTACTACAACAACAACAACAACAAATAATGCATCTTTTTCCCCATTACCGGCACCTACTACAACAACAACAACAAATAATGCATCTTTTTCCCCATTACCGGCACCTACTACAACAACAAACAATAAAGTGGTTACATCAACAAACTCATTTTTAAATAATAATAGTAGCACCCAGTTGCTTGGAAATTTACAGAATCGTCCATCAAACAAAAATCTTGCTAATTACAACCACATCAGTACAAATGGTATTTTATCTCATACAAATAATGATTCAGTTTTATCAGATTTATACAATTCAACAGCAAATTCTGTGGTAGATGTTACCGCATTTAACAGCAATAATCATTCACTATTTAAAACAGGATCTGGATTTGTTTACCAGTACAATGGAAAACCATCTATAATAACTGCAAGCAACCTTGTAGTTGGAAAAAACGATATTACAGTCACTTTATCAGATGGTTCATCGTATGATAGCAGTCTAACAGGGTATGATCCTCTTACAACTCTTGCCTTGTTATCCACTAAAAATATACCACAGAATAAACTCACCCCATTACATTTAGCGAATACAACAAGCCTAAAAGTAGGACAAACAGTAATAGCCATCGGTAATACATTGGGTTTCTCAGACCTATTAACCACAGGTATAATAAGTGGCCTTGGGAAGTCGATTCCAACATTTGGACAAAATATATCCGGTCCTGTTGCAAAAATTCCAAGTGGCATTATCACCAATTTGAACGTGGATTATGGATATGGCGGAAGCCCATTACTAGATATTAAAGGTCAAGTCATAGGAATGAACATTGGAAACTTCTCTTCAACTACCAACCAATCAAAAAACACAGGAATTTCTTTTGCAGTTCCATCTAATTCAATAAGCAAAATTATTCCATCATTATTAAGTAAAGGATTCTACTCACACCCTTGGCTCGGAGCTTATGGTGTAGATGTTAATCTAGATATAGCGAGAGCGCTGCATTTGAATGAAACAAAAGGATTCATGGTAATTGCAGTTGCCAATTCAAGCCCAGTCAAAAAGCAGGGATACTAGGGGGAGATAATACAACTACTATAAAGGGTCGCAAAATAACACTAGGTGGAGACATCATACTAAAGATCGACAGTAAAAATATCCAAAATATTCAAGATATGTCAAGTTATATAGAAAATAAGAAGAAAATAGGCGATGACATGCTAGTTACCCTTCTTAGAAATGGAATAATGCAACTAATACACGTCCACCTTGGACCAAATCCAAATTACTTTCTCCCATTGAAATAATAAAAATAAGGGAGGTTTAAAAACGATTGAAATCCAAAAGATCCGAAGATAATATAATACTATTTTCTTTCTTATCTCATTCTAATAATCTAAAAATTACACTTAATTGTTTATCATATATACAATATTAGAATATGATTCATAAAACTTTCACCTACTAGTCTTAATAATAATTGTCATCATTCAACAGTCCTTTTTAGATTTAAACAAAGCCTCATCTAATAAATCTCAAAAAGCAACGACATTGAGAGTTAATTCTCAACACAAATGCAAAATAAATGTATAATAGAGAAAAGAGAAAAAGGTCAAGTATCTAAACTTTTAAATCTATCAATGCTGTCCAAAGTCATCTAAAGAATCTGCAGAATCAATTTAATTCGTTTATGTTTCAATAAATACATATTGTAATATGAATGAAATAGAATTCTTTTGTATTTTAATATATTGTAATATCATTATTAATAATTATTGGAATATCTAGTCAGGAAAATCATATTGTTATTGCTTTAGGTAATGTGTGGTCGAAAATAGGAGACAATTTAAAAGAACAAGGAATCTTTAGTGGAGCACTTGCTGTTTATGATAAAACCATACAAATGGATACCACTTACAAATGATCATTGAGTAACAAACGAGGAACATTAAATGAAGTATGAAATTATACACAGGCAATTACTTTTTTTAAAAGATCTACAAATAGATCCTAACTTGTCGATACGTTAAGCTTAATGGCAGATCATGTAATAACAGCAAATTATACGGAAGCAGAATACTACCTCGATAAAGCTTTTAAAATAGATCCCAAAAATAAACTATTAAAAATATATTTGCAAAAACTAATATTAAAAGAAAATAATAAATAATATTCATAACAAATCTGTAGCTTTCAATAAAATTATTGTAAATATCGTTTAATATACAATTTTCTAATGAGTGAGTGATTGATTAATTGAGATATAAATTATCAAAAAGGAAAAATATTGAATATACCAGAAAATATTCAAATCATTTCGCAAATATTATCTTTATTTTTATCAGTTTTTGAAAAATAGAGTAAAAACAAATTACTAATTAATAATAGTAGTAGATAGATGTGTGACCTGATAAACATTTTTGATTTATAAAATTAACCCATAATCTTTGGAGGATTGGTTAATCAAAGAGCACCCATAAAAAGATTGAAAATAATGTTAATTTTAAACATCGACAAGAATATATCAAAATAATAATAGTAACTTCTATAATATTATAATGTTAGAATATCTATATGAATAAAAATACTTTTGCCCTATCCATAAAAACGCTATTTTTGATAATCACACTATCAGCAATAGCAGTAATATTAGGAATGTATAAAGTCACAAATACATCAACTGCAACTGTTAATGTTTATGCCCTATCCCATTACAACCACAACAACAACCACATCAAATCTTTAACACAACCATATTCGATTTACAAAGTCATCTTCTTAATGCGATTTTCAATAAAGTAGAAAATTCAGTAGTCCAAATTACAAGTAAAGTACCTCCACCTTTGTCATCATCTCTCAAGATCCGTCTAATCCAGATCAACAAAATGCTACTGCGTTGGGTTCTGGTTTTGTATATGACACTCAAGGACATATCATTACCAATAATCATGTAGTTTCCAATGCCAAAATTGTTGATGTTACTTTTATAGATGGAAATAGATACACTGCAACTGTTATAGGCAAAGATCCATTTAGCGATTTAGCAGTTTTAAAGATCATAGGAAATTTAACAAAACCTATTTCTCCACTTAGTATTGCCAATTCTACCAACCTCGAGGTCGGTGAGAAAGTAATCGCAATTGGAAATCCATATGGTTTGGATAATACTATGACAACAGGCATAGTAAGTCAGACTGATCGATTACTTCCAGAATCTACGAGTTTTTCTATCCCAGATGCCATTCAAACTGATGCGTCGATAAACCCCGGGAATTCTGGAGGTCCATTATTAAACATCAATGGACAAGTTATCGGAATAAACACTGCAGGTTTATTTAATGGGGTAGGATTTGCAATTTCCTCCAACACTTTTATGAAAGAAATACCAGTTTTGATACAAAAGGGAAACTTTTCCCACTCTTATTTAGGATTGACAGGCACCACATTGACTTCTGATTTAACATCACAATTTAAAAACATATCAAAAACTTTCAGAGGTGTTTATGTTAATACAATTATAAAAAATGCTACAGCCGATAAAGCAGGATTACGAGGCGCGACAACAGACTACTATGGTCAAAAACATGGAGGCGATATCATCACAGCAATCAATAAACAAAATATAACAAAAATAGATCAATTAATCACGTATATCGATCAGCATACCAAACCAGGAGATACAATAACTTTGAGTGTATATAGAAATGGACATTATATAGATTTAAAAACAAAAGTTATGGCAAGGCCATCTTCACTCATAGCAGCAGCAGCACACTACCAAGCAAAACAAACCCTCAACATCCCTAAATTTGATCCCAACAGCAAATATAAAATCAATACAAGATATTATGTGAACGTATGTGTTCTTAAACAGATAATTATTCCAACAAGAATAAACGTACCCAATAATATAATTAATATATTTTAAAAATTTAAACTCATATCGAAAAAAATATCGTATCCATTCAACATAATATTGATCGTTTGAATTTGTATTGTACATCAAATATCTTAAATATATTAATTAAATTGTAAATGATAAATTCTAATCCACATATCATCTTCATAAAATGCAAATTGCCATCTGATCTCTCAATATACCCCAATATAGTATCTATTAGAATTTCCAACTACTGATATTATATTTTAAAAATTTAGTTATTACAATCCCCAGCTTAATTATTTATGAGGCACAATTTTCACATAATCATTGCCACGCAATATTTCAACAGTACGCTCTAATTCCCAATCCCCGTGGTATCTATGGTTTGACTGAGATCAAATCATCAACTACAAATGCCATTTTGTTATTTTGCAAGATATTTTTGAACTTTAGACTATTTTTGAGGTTCCAACCTCCAAAGTAGATATATTTACCATCAAACTCAAAAGCTACTGGCACTACATGAGGTTGTATAGAAGATGAGACAGTAGCGATTCTGCCCAATTGTTGTTTTTTCAGAAAAGTCGATTCTTTTTCATTAAATTCCATAGAATCAATCTCTTTTGTCATTGAAATTTCTCACTAGTTTTAAATGAGAGTATAAGTATGCCTAAAGGTTTAGAATGTTCAGATTAAAATTACTACACATAACTTGAGTATATTATACCAAGTTGAATTTATGATTGAAAATATTTTTTTACGGTTTTATTAAGAAAATATAGTACAAGAAACTCATGCTAAAGAATAAAGTTAATAGTAAAACGCTAATTAGCATACCATGAATTAAAAAAGATGTATTTACATTTTATACCAATAATTATTTTTTTATCTTTTATTATTATATCACTCAAAAATCATAAATGATAGTATTTACCCAAGTAGTAGTCTAAACAGAAAAAGTCAATAATTGTTTAACAGTAAAGTCAAACAGCAAAAAGTTTACAGAAAACTTCTTTAATTTAAGCCATACAAAGAAAATATGATAGAAGAAAATCACCAAATGAGCAATAATAATAATCACAACATTGAACAAGATAACATCAAAAGTTCTATTGAATTTAATAAAGAAGAAGAAAAGAAGAAAAAATTGCTTATAGAAGAAAAGCAACCAAATGAGCAATTACCAATTGGAGAAGGACATGAAACAGAAGTTATAGAAGAAAACAAAGATTGAAAACTGCAAGAATATTATTTATTGTTGTAATTGAAAGAATAAACAATACATAATTTATGAAAAAGTTGACTTATATTTAATCAAATGAATATCATTTTTATTCATATTTTATAGGCATTTCTACATTTTATGGAAATACCTACACAAAAAACAAATAAAATTTATAAAAACATTATCAATCCAACGCATCTTTCAAATTAAAGTATCCTGCTCTGATAAGAGGAGGTAAAAGCACCATATTCTATTTGGCCAAATCAAAACAAGTTTAAATCCATATAGAATAAGATAATTTCAATGATTAATTTTACTTTTTAAATAAAAAAAATATTTTTTTAACGTGTTTTACACACTAAATGTATTTTCTAGCTGATTAGTGGTGGTCGTGGTGTCGTGATGTGGTCGTGGTGATGATGTTCGTGGTGATGATGGTGATGATGTGTCGTGGTGGTGATGGTGATGATGATGATCGTGGTGGTCGTCGTGGTGTCCGCCTGCAAATGCTAGGTTGTCACCAAAGTTCATAGCTACTGGTGCTGCAAACATTACTGCTGCAAATACAGCCATAGTAAGGACTGTTATTTTTTGTATTTTATTCATATTATTAACCTGTAAAGATATACATATCTTGATATATTTAAATGAATTGTAACAAAGTTACGTAATCTATTGAATTACTTTATTTTTAATTAAATGAGGCTTGGTCATAATTCCATATCCCTTATCTTTATCCTGAATCCCATTACCAAGTACCAAGCATATACTTTATTGATTTTGGATTTATTTTCTCAGTTTTACAGTTATAGTATACCATTAGTTGATATAATAAAACAGACAAAAGTACAATTGCAGATACCGTATGAAATCCACGTACTGACAATGGGTCTATCCTAAAGACTGATTTGATATGTTCTATCAACGGCTCTATAGATATTCTTCTCTCGATTATAGATATACTGACCTAATGATGATTCATAAAAGCATACAAGCTCAAGCCTCTTTTTTGGAAGAACTTTTGTACCTTTCTACAGAGGACAAACCAGATCTATGCCTAGTGTCTTTTTGCTATATTCATACAGTTTCTTAGCATCATACCCGGGGTCAGCTATCATATAACGTAAAGTTGGTAAAGAGAATACCGATGATGACGATGATACTAAAGTAACGTATATCTGATTATCCTGTACATTAGCAGTAGTAGTTACATCTGCTGCTGTTAGAGGTGCTACAATTTCTCCTACATCTGCTGTTGTTGTCAGATGTTAGATGTAGTTTATATCCGAAAACCCATCTTCCTTGGTATGACTGTATCCCACCACTTTGCATCTGTATCAATGCCAGGACGTGATACTACTCCTTTTTTCATATGGATGATTTATGCCATAGGTGACCTTTTGCTTTTAGCAGATACTCTGTCTACTGCTGTTATCGAAGAGTCAACCACCATCAAGCCTTCTGTGACAAACAGATATCCCATTGTAGATATTCTTTCTTTTATATCCATAGTAGACATGGTTTTTAGTCTCCTATCAAATGTACGTCTGCTGCTGGAATGGATACTAATCCACATGCTAATGCTAGTTTATGGTTATACTGACATTCCATGTTAAGAAAAGTATGTAATGTATTGTTGGAATCCAGTCTAAACCATCATATCCTTACAATAAAACATCTTAAAATTACGGTTGATAGAGAATATACATACGGTTTGCCACGTTTCTCTTGGTGGTAGACCAGGCCATGGTATACAACCTATCAGATACAGAACGTTAAAAGGATAGACTCCTTTAATTTATCAAGACTGAATCTTTGGGACAGTATTACTCAAAATCATATTCCAGGGTTAGTTTTAAGCATGAATGGAATATGTTAAATAGATACTTGAATTATGGCCAAGCCTTAATTAAATATATTAGAAATTTCTATAAATTATGAATAAATTAAACATAATGAAAATTAAATTTAAATGAATTATACTCATTATACTCTGACAATATTATATTATAGATGATAAAGTTCTTTAATGAAAATATAAAATCATTATTATGATAGTCTACAAAAAGATTAAACCAATTATGTACATGCTTTAGTTTAATTTCTTTTTCCGACAAGGAAAATACGTCAAAGTATACATTGTTCTATCTTTTATGTATTGCAGTTTACTCAATGATGCTTTTCTGATTAAAGAAATAAAATGTAGTGTGGTAGTTTCAAAAACGTACTAGACTTTTGTTTACCATGTACCACTATCTTTGGTGGAAATTAGATATTTAGATCATGAACCTTAATC
>CAWISD010000071.1:0-19853 GCA_963838615.1 uncultured Nitrososphaeraceae archaeon | reverse complement strand
TTCTAACCTTATAGAAAAATATAGTCATTAACACCCAGTTTCAACCGATGATCACACATGGGATCTACAATCCTGTAAATTCCTAAATATAGTTCATCATATTCATTTTTTGTATATATTGGAGGCATGGTCATAATTCCAGATCCCTTATCTTTATCCTATTACCATGTCAGCAGTACCGAGCATATACTTTATTGATTTTGGATTGGATTTGTCGGTTTTACAGTTATAGTATACCGTTACTTGATATAATAAAACCGATAATAGTACAATTGAAGATACAGCATGAAATCCTCGTACTGGTAATTGGTCTATCCTAAACACGGATTTGATATGTTCTATCAATGGCTCTACAGATATTCTTCTTTGGTTGTAGATGAATTGCCCCAATACGGATTCATGAAAACATACAAGCTCAAGCCTCTTTTTGGAAGTACTTTTATATCTTTCAACAGGACAAACCAGATCTATTCTCAATATCTTTTTGCTATATTCGTATAGTTTCTTGCATCGTATCCGGGATCAGCCACCATATAATATAAAGTTGGTAAAGAGAAAACAGAAGAAGATAAAGATGATGGATGTTAAAGGAACATACATCTGGTTATCCTGTACAATAGCAGTAGTTACATCTGCTGCAGTTAGAGGTGCTACAAGCTTTCCTTTGTTGTACATGTTAGATGTAGTTTGTATCCAAAAACTCCATCCTTCCTTGGTATGACTATATCCCCACCACCTTGCATCTATGTTAATACCTGGAGTAGGTACTTTTCCTTTCTTCATATGGATGATTTATGCCATACCCTACCTTTTGCTTTTAGCAGAGTACTCTGTCTATTGCTGTTATAGAGAGGCCCGCTAGGCCTTCTGCTGCAACAAATAGATATCCCATTATCGATATCCTTTCTTTTACATCTTAGTAGATATGGTCTTCAATCGCCTGTCAAATGTTCATCTACTGTATGAGATGGATACTAAACCACATGCTAGTGTTAGTTTACTGTTATACTGACAGTCCATAATAAGAAAAGTATGTAATCCATTGTTGGAATCCAATCTAAACCATATCCTTACAATAAAACATCTTAGAATTACTGTAGGAGAATATACATACGGTCTGCCACGTTTCTTTGGTAAACTGGGCCATGGTATACAACCTATGGGATTTAAAATGTTAAAGAGTATGAATTCCTTTATTCTATCAAGAGCTAATCTTTGAGACAGTTTTAATCAAAATCATATCTCAAGGGTTAGCTTTAAGTTATGTGACATGTATTGAAAATAGATTTGAATTATGACCATGTCTCAAATATATGCTTGGGACTGGCTGAATTGAGGTTGAAAGAATAACGATAAAAGGCTTTGAATTATGACCATGCCTCATATACTTACCAATAGACATCCTCACTAGATTTAGTTTCCATATTTGCTAATGCCTTGGTAATATCTATTTCTTGAAAGCATAGCTGTAACTAGGGCTTACTATGCTACCTTTATCTACAATAAGATATTGTTGTTCAAGAGGACGATTTTCGAAAAACCGTGCTAAACAATCTTTTATTCCTTTTGATGTACCTATTTTGTGCTTCTAAGGTAGTTCCAGAGTAATGAGGCACCATTGCGTGATTAGGCATATGTCGCCATGGATGATCCTTTGGAGCAGGTTGGGGATACCACACATCGCCAGCATATCCTGCTAAATGACCTTTTTCCAAAGCTTCTACGAGAGCATATGTGTCCACAATCTTTCCTCGAGCAGTATTTACAAGGTATGCACCTTTTTTCATGCTAAAAATTAGATCCCGATTAAACATGCCATCAGTCTCGGGCGTCAAAGGCGTATTAATTGTAATTACATCAGATTGTTCTATAATCTGCTCTCTTGGTGTGTATCGTACACCAAGCACAAATTCTTCTACCGTCCTTAGAGGAGATTGATCATAATAAAGCATTTTAACATCAAACGCTTTTAACCTTTCACATACCCTTTGTCCAATTCGTCCCATTCCAAGAATTCCCACAACCTTATCTTCGAGATCATGAGCTTTTGATGCTATCTCTGCTATATCCCATCTTCCTTCTATAACCTGTTTATAAGCTGGTATATAATTTCGAACTAGAGTCAAGATGTGCATTACTACCTGTTCTGCCACACTTACCACGTTACTACCGGTAATTTCTGCAACGGTAATTTTATGTGCTGCTGCAGCAGCCAAATCTATATGATCAGAACCTACTCCTGCAGTTAGGATGATCTTAAGGTTAGAAGCCTTTGAAATTCTTTCTTTTGTTACATAGGCTGGCCAAAACGGAGTAGTAATTAAAATATCTGTAGTAGGAAGATGATTATCAAGATCCGCCTCTTTATCAGTCAATACAACAAACTCATGTCCTTTCTCTTTGAGAAAATCTGTTAATCCAAGTGCATTTTCTGCTGAACCGAGAATTTCGGGTGTTCTTTTTGCTATTTCGCCTCCAGGATAAAGTACCGCTACAATTTTCATACCTTCCAAAGTTAAAATACAGATTTAAGCTTTTATTATATGGGATATGGAAAGTATTAAGGAAGTATTTAACTTTCATTTAATTATCAGGATTGGTAGTATTAACAACCGAAATACCAAATTAACAGATAAATAAAGACAAGGTTGGATTAAGAGCCATTTCTTTATCCCAATGCATTTTTTCTCCTCTTGCTTGGATATGCTAAAGTAATTTCATTTGCCATACAGGCAGACCGAAGGTATTGCACAAGAGGATATGCTAAAGGAAAAGTACCATCAATTCTCGATTACATACAATAAATAGAAGGATAAATCGACTAGATATAAAAATAAAAGATACGGAAAGTAAAGTCAAGGAATTTGAAGATGAGTATATCATCATTGCAATAGATAATACAGGTATTAAGGTTACCAATAGAGGTCGGTGGATGGAAGAGATAAATGGCATATAAAAAATAAGAAAGGACATTTAAAAATACATGTTGCGGTAAATGTTAAGACCAAGAAAACTCTTTCGATAAAGATAACCGCAGATGATGAGCATGTTCATGACTTAAGGCGTTACCAGAGTTGGTTGAGAATATTATAAAATCAGGTAGCATGGCAACAACAGCAATAGGCAAAATATGTGCTGATGATGGTGCTTATGATGGTAATGATATTTTTAAATATTGTCCGCAGACAGAGGAATCCTGCCTTGTATTAAAGTAAGAAAGAATTCTAGAATCAGATGGAAAAAAGGGAACATTCTGAGAAATCTATCCATTATATCTCAGAAAAAGGATTTACAAAAGTGGAAGGACATCGAAAGCTATGGAAAAAAATGGATTGTAGAAACAGTATTCTCATCTATAAAAAGAAGGCTTGGTGAATACGTATATCCGGTTAGGTTAAAGAATGTGATACAGAAAATAATGCTGAAAGCATCATTGTACAATAAGATGATATCTATTTAGACAAATCAAATAGTAAAATCATGAATTTTAAGAATCATGCAACAGTGCACGTTGTAGAGCATTTTCTACCTGATATCGTAAGCAAACGTGGTCAACTTCCAGTTTTCACATATGAGGAACATGGTATCCGGCACAGCAAACCTATCAGTTTTTGAAACCAAAGTATCATCTCTGCATTCAACTTGCCAGAAAAGCATCATTGAAAGAACCAGGCAATACATCAAGGATAGAATAATAAATGTTTTGACAATTATTTTCCATGCCGGAAAAAAGAAGTGTAAATTAAAGCATGTGATCAATTAGTTGAATCTATTTGTAGATTTTAATAACAATAGATTAAGCCTGGAGCGAAGAGCCAAATTCTGATTCATTATTATTATTTATATTTCTCTTAAATCAAATAATAGTTTAATGAAATAAAGATATTTTATCGTTCATTGCTGTCTAATCTAATTTTTATTTTATATCATGTCGAACTAAAAAATGCTTTAAATAGGATCGTTTAATTTAGAAAAACTAAAATAAATTTTTTTTAGTATGTATCAAATGAAAATTGGAATACTATCAGATACTCATGATGATATAGAAAATGTTCAAGAAGCAATACAAATATTTAACAAAAATAAAGTAGAATACGTTATTCATGCTGGAGACTATATTTTTCCTGGGATAATTAAAGAATTTACGAAACTCGATGCCAAATTGATTGGAGTGTTGGGTAATAATGATGGCGAAAGAAATGGAATATTGAAATCTTTTATCGACATAAAAGGAGAATTAAAAGGAGAGTTTGGAGAAATAGAAATTGATGGAATAAGATTTGGAATATATCATGGTACAGATAGAGAAATAAAGGAAAGCATCACTCGTAGTCAAAAATATGATATATTGATATGTGGGCATACCCATAAACGAGAACCACAGAATTCTGGAACCTTGGTGAATAATAAAGATACGTTTATTTTAAATCCAGGCTCGGCCCATAGAAAAAGTATCAGCTTATCCGAATCTTTCACAGATATTGGACGAGTAATACTTTTTGATACTCAAAGTAAAATATATGAATTTATAGAATTGTCAAAATAAATGAGTTACGATTTAGATTGACATATTTAGAAAACCAAGTAAAAGAATTATAGGTATTATTTTAGATACCCAAATATTCATTTAGATAAAAAAGTTGAATGAGTTAAAAGTAGATCTCTTGCATATATGTACTTTTTATATACGACATAAAAAATATCTCTATCACAACATTATTTGAAAGTCATATCAAATATACCATGTTTTAAAATACAAATATACAATACGCTCGTTCTCATAATATATAATTTTAAACTATAAAACAAATAAATGTGAAAAAATCAATTTCCTATTTTTTTATCAAGCCATGTTTTGTTTCATCATATTAAAGAAATCCTCATCTGACATATTCGTTTTACCTTCCAACAATTGTTTAACATCGTTTCCGGCAAGATATCTAAGTTTGGGTGTATCATTTGAAATGGCCTCAAGCACTGTTTTTGCAACAACATCAGGCGTGGACCCATTCTCAAGCATTTTACTAAATCCAGATCCCATATTTTGGGACATTTTAAAATAAGGAGAATTTGGATTTAAAGATTTTTTTGTTGTGTTAGATGCATTAAAGAAATTTGTCTTTATTACTCCAGGTTCTACAAGGATTATTTTTATTCCAAATGGTTCAACTTCATAGGCAAGTGATTCACTCAATCCCTCTACGGCAAATTTTGTACTTACATAAATGGATCCCGTTGGAAAACCAAATCTTCCTGCACCTGAACTTATATTAACTATTTTGCCTGATCCTTGGTTTCTCATGATTGGTAAAACAGCCTGGGTAACTCTTATTAAACCATAAAAATTAGTCTCAAATTGTGATTTTATTTCTTCCATAGATACATCTTCAAGTGCACCGACAAGTCCATAACCAGCATTGTTTATCAAAACATCTATTTTTCCAGATTCATCATGTATCGTTTCCACAGCATTTTTAACAGAACTTTGATCAGTAACATCAAGTTGAACTATTTTAATGAAGAGATTCTCTTTTTCGGCTATCGAGTTTAAAGATACACCTTTTTCGGTATTTCTCATTGTTGCATAAGTTTTAAAACCATTACGTGCAAGAATCAAAGCGGTTTCATAACCTATTCCACTTGAGCTACCAGTAACTACAGATACTTTTTGATTTTCAGACATAACTATCTAAACAATTAAAAGTATTTAACTAAGAGGGCATCTTTATCTAGATTTGAAAAAGATATTTTGAATAACGATATAAAATTATGGGGAGGCTTTTATTCCCTACCTCAATTATTACTTACCTATAACAAAATCCAACCTAAATAATATAATATAATTATAAAATTGGCAGGTATATTAAAAAAAATAATATATTTTTTTAATTTCTAAATTATTGAATTGTTATGCTGATCTTTTCTTTCGAATTATTTTTTTTGCTTTTTGTCCATCTAACTCAACTTCATCATCGATTATAGGTTTAGATAAAGGGTTCAATTTTGCAACGCGCGGTATTGCCATTACAAATTGAATATGAAAACACGTAAAAGATTCACATAAAGAACAATAGAGCCTATTATTATTGAAATGAATTTCAGCGGTTTTGTTTTCTTTAAAATCCTTTATATAGATTGTATCTCTGCTACAACCATCTTCGGATAAAAATGGTGCATAGTGTTTCAAAAATTCATCTTTTTCTAATATATCATGAAGTAAATCATTAACAAAACCTCCAAAGTGTTCATTAACAAATGGGGATTTTTTTTTCTCTTCAATCCATTTTACCTTTAATTCTTTAACTAAATCCACTCGCAAGGTGATCAATTCAGAACGTTTTGATCTTGGCATGGTAATAACAATTATACAATTACTACATATTTATAATTATTATATATATTCTTATACAGTATAACATTTGAATACACTGCGTAACTCATATAAATATGATTGACATGTTATTTTTGTGTATAAAAAACAAATTAAAGAAAGAATAATAGTTCGCCGGCATCGTCATCACCTCACCACCACCTTTATCATTTTTACAACATAAAAAAAAGAAAAATATCGCAGAAAAGAATTCGATTATTTCGATCTAAAAGGAGTGTACCATTTGTATCCACTTGATAACAAAATAAATAAATACATGTCACGGCGAGCCATCGTCACCAACACCATCATCACATGTGGATAAATTTGTTAACGCTTATGATGAGTTAAATGATAATCGCAGAAAATTGTTTGATATTCCATCTATTGACAATTTTTTTTATTTTCAAGGTGAAAAAAATATCAGCATAATTAATAGATGTAAAACAACACATCTGTTATACCATCTTGTTACAAAATTATGTATAGAATATGCAAAAAATAATGAAAAAAGTAAAATCATTTTGATAGATGGAGGTGGAAATAATTTAGGACACATTTATCTGGATTTGATAAAACTGTCAGATAAAGAACATCAGTTTGATATTAATCTATTATTAGACAATATAATAATATCAAGAGCATTTACATTATATCAATTAGCAAATATTGTTATCAACAAATTACCTACATTAATTCCAAAACTAAATTGTAAAACACAAATAATAGTTTTAGACATATTTAATACATTATTTTCTTCTACATCAACTGATACAGTTAATTCAAAATCGATAAAAAATGCAATAGACATCGAAGAAGACAAAATAAAAGTTTTAGATGAAATATTGCAAAATATAACTAATTTCTCCAAATATTATTTTTCAATACTTGCGTTTACCGATTTTAGAAAAATATTTAATAAAAATATTTTTTCACATTTTAATCAAATATTAGAAATAGTTAGTAGCATTTATAGTAACAAAAGCAACAAGAATCAATCAATTCTTCATATGAGAAGAATGTCTGATGAAAAATCATTGATGCTTAACAGTACTATAGAAATAGATAGGTAGAACATACAATGGGTCGAACCATACCGTCTTTTAGATTATTAATTGACATAGAAAAATTAGAATGGAGAGAATTTCGAAGATATCTTTGTAGACAAGATAAAAAAATCTTTAACAAACTTTTCGCGCTTCCAAAACTATATTGTCATTCTTTATCTAATCTAAAAAATCCTCTAATAATTCAATCTATTTTCATAGTGATTTTATTTCATAATGAAAAAATAATGCATTCAAGCATAAAAAACAATTTAAAAGAAAAGGAAGAGGACGATCGTTTAAGGGAGTCATCTAAAGACGAAAACTATAAACAGATAATTGAAAATTGGGGGAATTTTGAATATTGCTTAAATGAAAATGATAAAAAGACTTTTATAAAAATGATAAAAGAATGTTATTTTCGATATTCACAATCAATATTATCAAATAAAAAAGAAAAATCCAATCCGTGTTTAACTCAATCACTTTTAATGGCATTAATTCTCCATCAACAAAAACAAATTGACAAGATCAGAGAGAAACAAAATGTCGAGTTTTAAATCATAAGGATTAATTGGATGGGATATAAATTGACTGTTGAAACAACTACCACTACTACTACTACTGGATGGTTATTTGATAATTATGCTTTAAAAGATAAAATGGTTTTATGGATAAAAGAGAGAAATGGAAATGTAAAAAGACTGGAACATTCTTGGACACCATCTATTTATGTTGCATCATTTTTTAAATCAGATTTGAAATTATTAATACAGGATAATCAAATCGTATCTTTGATTAAAGGATATGACTTTGTAGAAAAATACGAATGTCCTAGAGATATGGAAAAAAGAGAAGTTTTAAAATTGACATTAAATGATTCATCTCAAATAATCAAACTATCTAAAAATATTGAAAAGCATTGTAAAAAATTTGGCCAGTATAGATTATATAATGTTGATATTCTAAAAGAACAATCTTATTTATATGAACACGATGTATTTCCAATTGGAATTTATAACATATTGAAAGAAAATTGCAAAAAAAACGTTTTCACATTAAAATGGATTTTAAATAATGATAATATACATTCTTTTGATTATATCATTCCTAATTTTAGAACACTTTCTTTTGACATAATTTCCAGCAAAAAGTTATCATCCTGTAATAAGGCATTTGATGTCAAAATACAAAGTTTTATATTAAAAATAAAGGATAACGAGATGTCTGATAAAGAGAAAATAGAGATATTCAAAAATGATGAAACTGAAGCTATACTGGAATTTTCCTCTGAAATCAAAAAAATTGATCCAGATATAATTCTGACATCAAATGGTGATCAAACTCTGTTTCCATATTTGTTCCATAGATCAAAAATTAATAATATTATAAATGAATTAAAACTAAACCTAAATAGAGAACAACTTCACAATTTCATACAGAATGATAGCAAATTCCCTCGTCATCATCATTTACATCATACGGTCGGACTTATTTTCGACCTAAAGCATTCTATTTATACGGTAGAATTCATATAGATATTGAAACATCATTTATATATAAAGAAACAGGAATAGAAGGTCTTTCCGAAATATCAAGGATTTGCAGAATACCCTTACAGATTGCTTCAAGATCTACAATAGGAAAATGTCTTAGCAGTCTATATTTTTATAACGCAGAAAAAAAAGATATACTGATCCCCTGGAAACCAACTACTTCAGAAGCATTTAAAACATTTAAAGATTTATTAAATGCAGATAGAGGAGGATTTGTTTTTGAATCAAAACCAGGGATATATGAAAAAGTAGCAGAATTGGATTTTGTTTCACTATATCCAAATATAATGCTGAAAAGGAATATTTCTTCTGAAACTATTATTTGCGATTGTTGTCATGCTGATTCAGATAACAGAGTTCCAGGGCTTGAGCACCTTTACTATATTTGTAAAAAGAAAACAGGAATAGTTCCTTATTCTTTAAAAATAATTCTAGAAAGACGCTTGGAATATAAAAATAGAAAAAACAATATTACATTAAATAATAAATTTAAAAATTGTTATAATAAAAGACAAGCTGCTTTAAAATGGATTTTAGTAACATCTTTTGGATATCTAGGATTTAACAATTCTAAATTTGGAAGGATTGACGCTCATATAGCTGTTTGTGCGCATGCAAGAAACACTCTTTTACAAACATCAAAAATTGCTGAAAGTCATGGATTTGATATAATACACGGCATAGTGGATTCCATATGGATTAAAAAAAGAGACGATGAGAAAAAAAACAATAATGATGACAATAATTATAAAGATATACAGGATTGTTTAATTTTAAAAAAAGATATAGAAAATAAAACAGGTTTTCAAATATCTTTTGAAGGAATATACAAATGGATAGTTTTTGATTCTTCCAAAAAAAATCAAGAATTACCTGCATTAAACAGATACTTTGGAGTTTTCGAAGATAACACTATTAAATCTCGCGGTATAGAAACAAGAAGACATGATACTCCACCATTATTTATAAAATTTCAAAATGAATTATTACAAACCATATCCAGAGCTAATAGTATTAAGGAGATCATACTAATGCTACCTATTTTAGAAAACATTTATAATAAATATCAATATGCAATTTTTTCTAAAAAGGTGTATTATATGGATTTGATATTTACCAAAAGAATTTCAAAAGATAGTATCAAATACTCTAATAGAAAAACAATAGAGAGCTGTGTAATCCAATTGCTATTAAATAATGGAAAATTAAAACATGCAGGAGAGGAAATCAAATATATTATAACAGATTTCTATAGCAAAACACATCTAGAGAGAGCGATACCAATAGAATTAATTGAAGAATCACATATCAATTATGATATAGAAAGATATTGTAAATTACTAGATAATATTTATCATTCTATAATAAAGTATTTTAAATAAAAATTGAATTAATCATCACTACTACACAATGTAATGGAACACTTTGATACCATCATATATGATCATAAAGTTCTGGATTACAAATTAGATCAAATCAATTTTTATCAAGTTAATTAAGAAAAATAGCAATCAATAATTTAAAAGAATTTGTTGGCTTTTTCTAATACCAATAGTTCATTTTCTGTTAACGAATTCTTATTCAATAATTCTTTGAATTGAAGAGCATTAACAATTGCTTTTCCCCCATAATGATTATTAAAATATATATAAACTGAATTTACTCGTTCTTTTATTTTTTTAATTTTATCAGCCCAAGGAATTAATTCACTTTCAGAATATAAATAATTATACCAATAATGATCTTTAGTATCATTTCTTCCATGCATTCTTATTATTGCATGAGAGTTTGTTACAACATTGTTTTCATCAGATAAAAAGTCCAAGTTTTCTCTAGATGGTGAATCAGTCATTACTGATGCAATATTATAATGCCTCAGCATTTCAAATGTTCCTTCAGTATTCCAAGACGGATGTCTAAATTCTATTGAATAGTGGTTGTTGCTTTTCATGTTTTCATTAACTACTGCATTTAACGTATCAAGAAATCTCTCAGTTTTTGCAAATTCTTTGATGGTAAAACTAGGTGGCAATTGAATAATGATTGTGCCCAATTTATTGGTGTTCTTAAGAGGAGATATTTTATCTAAGAATTCCAAAAAATCAAAGATCACATTTTTATCCACATCCAATCTTTTTTCATGAGTAATTATTTCAGGAACTTTAATTGAAAATTTAAAATTATCAGGTGTTGCCTTGGTTAAGCCTATAAATAAGCCCTTGGTCATACCAAGATAAAATTCTTTGTAAAAAGTAGAATCCATTTCAACAGTATTAAAAAATTGCGAATAGTACCTTAATTTTTTAGTTTTCGCATCCGGATAAAAAACATTTAACCATCCTCCTTTATCATATGTATCATTATAATTCCATCCGGAACAACCAATCAATATATTTGAATCCAATTTATTTATAGTATCAATTCCTTGCAAATCCTGTTTAATAATGGTATCATCCTTTAACTGAAAGCCCCCAAGGATGCTGTAAACAATATTCTTTAGGCCATGGAATCCCAATGTGGTCCCATGAAACTCCGGAATCATTAGAACAAAATATGCCGCGATTGTTTAAACAGTAAAATTCCCCTCCAACCTCTGAATTTGTATCAAGTATTGATATCACTGTTCCTTTTGGTTCAGGTAAACCGCTTGTAACAGGATTCCATCTTTCCCCATCCATTGAGCGCCTATATAAGTAAGATTCTGCATCTTTAACAGAATGGGCTTTCAAAGCATCTTTAGATGCAGATACAATTACATTATGAGGATCAGAGGAATTTACTGCCAACCCATATAGATAGTGATGCCCAAGCCCGTCTTCAGATTTCTTCCAAGAATCTCCATAATCAAAGCTTTCAAAATATCCATCACCAGCAGAAGAATACAATCTTTTAGGCACTTTACGATGTACAGAAAGAGTATGAGTATCAAAAGGACCAGTACGAACACGATCTATCCATGTTTTACCACCATCATGAGTTCGTACAAGAGCTCCTGCTTCTATTGCAACAAAAAGATATCCAAAATCATGTATATCAGGTTCAATCCAACGTACATGGTGAGTCCACGGTCTTGGAGGAAACGACCAGAAACGGGATGATTCCAAATTGTTTAAAGCATTTAGTAGTTGCCAGGATTCACAACCATCATTTGAGACATACAAGGCGCTAGGTTCGGTTCCAACAAATACCTTGCTAAATCCGCTATTTCCTTGCTCAAGAGGGCTTACCGAGACGGACATAATATTTGAATCATGGATATTCATTCTGACTTTATCCCATGTTTGTCCACCGTCATCGGTTTTCCAAAGCCCATTATCGAATGTACCACAATATGCTCGGTTTGAATTCAGTGGATCAAATGCCACTGCTTGAGGTTTATAACCTTTCAAGTACTCTCTAATCCTCCATCCGTCCTTTGAAGAATTCAGAACTAGTAGAGAATTTTGCATTGCAGCTAAAAGTGCAGGAAATTAAATTCGCCTTCTTCTCCTATTAATACACAATAACAGTTAATAAAACTTCCAGTAATTTTATAAATATTCGTCAGCAATATCATAATTTAAAATTTTAGAGGCATTTGCAGGTAAAATAAGAGGATGGAATGTATAATAATAGACTCAAAATAATATTTATATTATAGAGTAATACGCCGCCCATCATCTTAATTATTTACTATATCTCTAGTAAAGCGTTGCAATATTTTTTATAATATATATTTTAACTTGAAGTTAAAAATTTTTTTAAATGGTTTAATTTATAACAAGTTATGGAATTACCATGGAACGATCCTCGATCAAATAAATTTGTAACTACAGTAGGTCTAATTACATCAGAAGATATTGATGGTCACAACATAATGGCCTGTGAATGGACTCATCACATTTCATATAATCCAGGATTGATAGCGGTTTCTTTAGGTCGTACAAAGGCCACGGTTAAGAATATACGAAATTCCAAAGAATTTGGTATTAACCTATGTGCTAAAGATTAGTCCATACTTTCTAGTATAGCAGGAGGATATAGCGGAAGCAAATATAACAAAATAGAAGCAATAAAAGAACTAGGATTTGAATTCATAAAAGCAAACAAAATAAAAACATTAATGGTTAAGGGTGCAGCTTTAAACGCAGAATGTAAACTATTTCAAGAGATAACTTTTGGAGATCATATCATGTTTATAGGTGAAGTAATTGATGCAACGCAAAATTCTGAAAAACAACCACTGGTTTACCATGATGGAAAATACTGGTCACTGGATACAATAATAAAACCCAAAATTGAAGAAAGAGAAGCAGTACGAAAAGTAGTGGAAAAACATAGAAGAAAAGAATAATCTGCAACTACCCTTTTCTATATAATACAGAAAATCAAAAAAATTCATTGACACAACATTAAATGAATATTTATATTTAAACGAATTTACAATACCTATTTGTCAATTCATTGAAAATTATTTGATATACATATATATAGATATTGTCATGATTGATTGATTGATTACTTTCATAGTAATAAGGGAAAGAATACTGTACAAAAGTAAGCGAATCAGATACAAAATAGATAGTGAAATAATTTAACCAAATGCTAGAAAATTACTATGAGAGATAAATATCAACAAAGATACCGTCATTAGAAAACAAAATGCCCTTGCAATATGCAAAAACAAAAAAAAATAAAGAATTGAAAAAGGGAATTATTAAAAGTGATAAAAAATGATTTTGCAAGAAATGGCAAAAAGTGATTTACTGCTTTTTCATTTTGAAAAAGTAAAATAGAAATCAGACTTTAGATATTTTTTTATTTTTTATTATTTTTTGCAGTGATATCATTTAAATTATATTTTATCCTATTCTCAAATTCATTCATTTTTATCTTCTTTGTTTTCTTCATCGTTATCTTTTCCTGGATTTTTATTTACTAAAATTATAATAGGCATTAATGAAAACCTTGAAGATAAATTGATTTTATTTTTATGATCTTTAATTTGATCTATTAATCCTTTATAATAAGAAATTTCATTATTTATTGAGTTTATAAAAGAAATTACTGTTTGTATATAGTTGTTAACTTTCTTGCTTTTGTTTATCGAGATTATAAATTTCTTTTTGAACTTCTTCAAGATTTACTTGATACTCTTTTACTCGCTATCCTTGATATCCCTATATTTTTTTAGGTCATTTATCCATATCTTCCAGTATTCTGATTTAATTTTGCTATCATTAGTATTCCTATATTTAGTAGTAATGCTCTTCATTTTGATTACTCAATTTTAGAATTACTAAAATCAATATTATTTGTATAAACTTCAACCAGTTGATTGATAACTTATAATATCCTGATTCAGTCATTCCTTTTTGCAATAGATTGGATAAGGCTAGGCTCCTATTGATGGTTGTGACATGTATCATGGTACGATAATTAAACACTTTATTATTCAATAAAGCAAACTCATCTTGTTTGTTCTTTTACTTTGGTTCTCAAATCCAAGTTTGTTATCATATTCTTTTTCAATATCATCAAGGAATTTTGATACTGCTTTATCTGGTGAAATCTTGTTAGCTTCTGCTATTTCTAAAATGGTATATCGATAATTGTTTTAGCTCTTTGAGTCCCAAATTCATATCTTCAAGCTGGTAATAGATATTCATGGTTTGTTGATGTTGATTTACTTGATCTTGCAACATATGCCACGGATTTGTTTAACTCTATTTTTTGACGTATAAGTATCTGAATTTCATCATTCTCTTTTTTTATTTTATCATCTAGCGATATTGCGCTTATATATTTCTCCATTATTTTTGCTATATCAAACCCATTTTTTTTAAAATCGTTTACAACAGAAGTAAATTTTTCAAAATCTTCTATTTTAATAGAGTATCTTTCCCATAGTTCTCTTTTTAAATCATAAAACCAATCAATAAATGTCATAACATATTTTTTATCTTGTTTTAATAGCTCAAGTTCAAATTCTATTTGTTTTCTTTTTGATTCTGCTATTTTGGTATCCTTTTCTAATGCTTTTTTATAATTTTCTAATTCTATACATTCTTTTTTCTTTTGAGAGATATAGCTAGATATTTGCGATATAAATGGAGATTCTGAATGAATCAAAAAACCATCACCATTTTTTTGTTTGGGATTGAAGCCCGATGTAATATTATTCATAGTTACATTGGAATTAGGATTAATGATGATGTTATCAAAATTTGAACCGGCTCTTGATTTGGCTCTCTCTGAAAAGGAGACGGCTATTTTTAGATCAGATGACCCGGGTTTTTTATCATCTCCTCTTATTTCGCCTTTACTTATCTGTCCAGTTATAAAATAGACTTGAATTATCAGAAGGAGAATAACAAGAAAATAAATCTTTAATCCACGAAAATATAATATCCGGTTTAATTCCAAAATTTTTACAATTCATATAAATCTCCTTCACAAAAGTAGAAAATTCATTGTAGTCTTTTCTATTGCCGACTGATATCGCTACCACTGTTGTTATTATTATTGAGGTCATCCTTTACACCACCATCCTCTTCATTACCATCATCGGTAATTCCAAGATTTTCCATTAAATTTTTCATTCTATAGCCTTCTGCACATTGGTCAATTGAGATATCTGATTTTTTAACTACAATAGCAAAGTCTCGTAATTCTTCAACAATGGGTATTCCTATCTTATTCTTCCAATCTTTAATTATATTTGATACTTTGCCCGTAGATATTCCTATTTCTTTAGCTATTTGATCGCGAGATTTACCATTAAGATATCCTTGTATTACTAGTGATTTAATAGAGGGATTATGAAACTACCAATCTTTTTATACATCTACTATATATATCAAAAATCTTTATAAATAAAAAATAAATCAGTCGGTCAATTTTTACCTCCGTCATTTCATCGTCATTTCCGTCATTCTTTCCGTCATTCCGTCAAAAAACCCGTCATTTTTATTTAAATTCCAGATCAAGCATAATAGAGCATAGAAATTATCTTCTTTTAATTTAAAAATCTTCATCTCCTGATATGAATTATTATATAGAGATGGAGTAGATATACACGAAAAAGAAGCTTATTGATACATTCTAGGTGCAGCCAAAAATTTATTTATATATAGAATAAGCCTCGGTCAATGCGCACTTGTTATGCAATAGAATCAAATTCGCCCGTCATATCAAAATCATTTCCGTCATTCCGTCAAAAAACCCGTCATAATATCTTAAGTTAACATCTGTGTAAACATCAAGGTGCATTCTCTTGTAAAATATTTGTGATCGTTCTGTCATGATTTTATTATGGATGTTCGTCCACTTGTTGATTGCTTGTAATAGTTGAGTGGCAAGCTAAGGACATTATAGGGTCTAAACAAACACAATTACTTTACAAGAACACATAACATATTTTTTACAGACGGTTTACAGCGCCTTATGAATAATTTTATATAATCTTTTATTATATTATTTACATAGTGGATGTTTTCAAGCATGTTCAAAACATGACATAACAAAATATTAAGACTTGGAGTCACTTGTTTTGGATCCAATGATATGTATAATTATCTTTCAAAAGTATTCGTAAAGTGGAAATCGGTTAATTGACAATGAGTTAGATTCAAGATCTGATATAAGGTAAGACGGTAATAGTCTCCTACCCATAGGTTTTCAGATACAGATCCTTGTAATATCAACTCAAGTCCATTAACGCATATCTTGTTCTTGTACTCTAGATAACCTAATGAACTCCATTGAGATTCTGTTCTGCACTATTTTTAAGTCTCAATGCTAGAGGTTTGTCAGGCTCGATTGTAAGTACCTTGTCAAAGTGTGTAATTGCATCTGCTTTTTTCCCAGATTGATAAAGTGAAAGTCCTTAGTTAATAAGAGCATCAATATTTTGAGGTTCAATTTTTAATGCATTGTCATAATTTAATATTGCGCCTCAAAATGTTGTAATTGTGAAAGGGACCGACCTTTATTAATTAATGCTTGTATATTATTTGGATCTATTGTCAAGGCTTTGTCGTAGTATTTGTAGCCTCATCAAACCTTTTTAGACCATCAATGGATATGCCCTTGTTAACTAGTATACGGGTATCGTTTGGATCTATTGCCAAGGCCTTGTCGTAGTATTTGATATCCTCATCAATCTTTCCCAAACTAATCAGAACGGATGCCTTGTTATTTATTGCATTTTTGTTATTTGGATCTATTGCCAAGGCCTTGTCGTAATACGCCATCTCTTCGTTAAATCTACCTAAACCATCTAAAGATATACCCTTGTTTATCAATGCAAGCACATTATTTGGATCTATTAACAATGCTTTGTCCCATAGGATAGGGCCTCATCAAACCTCCCTAGATTATTAAGAACTACTACCTGCTCGGTCAATTTTGTTACATTTCCTAAAGTATTTCCAAATGAATATTGGTCTACTTTATTTAATAAATTTGATATAAGAAAAGCATAAGTTAAAACAATTAATATGAATGATATCAAAAATATCTTAAAAATATTAGAATATTGCACAAAAAAATGAACATTGATACCTATCAAAATTTTATAGATTATCAAGGATTAATTGTAATATTTGCATTTTAATTTGCTGATTACAAGATGTGGGTTGCATTCGTAGAAATTTTTCTAATGGTGCTAATTATGCAAGAGATCTAATAGACTAACTTTACAGAGCCACTAAAGCGGCCGGTGCAAGGTATATCCACATGTTATCCTAATTAGCATAAGTTTTCCAACTGGTATTTGCAAATAAATATCTTCTCATATCTAGATTGAAATGTTTTGTTCTGAAATATTCAGTTATTTTATTTCTGAACTGTATGAATGATTGATAACATTTGAAGACAGGCAGATCGGTCATGTTAACTTAAGGAAAAACCTATAGATTTAAAATTACCATATATTATATGTCTGCCAGAAATAGAACACCTTCAAAAATAATAGGTTATGGATTACATTTGTACTTTCTTGGATTATCATTTAGAAATACTGCTAAAGCATTATCATTTTTAAAAATAACAAAAATAAGCCATGTTTCTATTTGGAAATGGATTCAGAAGTACAGGCCATGGAAACATCTAAAGAAAAAGAAAATTAAGGAATATATCATAGATGAAACTGCTATAAAAGCGGGTTCTTCTGATTTAGTATGGCTTTGGGTAGTTATAGAATCAAAGGATAAAGAAATCCTTGCAACTGATATATCAAAAAAGCGAAATATGTTTATTACGAAGCGAGTTCTGTCAGAGGTTATAAACAAGTATGGACTACATTCTGTTTCCTCAGATGGCGGTACTGGTACCCACAAGCCTGCAGATTTTTGAAACTAAAACATCATCTTCATTCTCATTATGAAAAAAGTATTATTGAACGTACAATGCAATACATCAAAGATAGGACGGAATGCTTTGATGATTACTTTCCTTGTAAAAAGAACAAGTGCAAGTTAAAACATGTAAAACAATGGCTCAAGTTGTTTGTTTATGAACATAATAAAGAAATAATATCTTAAGTTAACAGGGCCGGCAGATCATTCTTTGATATGTTTCAACATTTCTCCAAGACCATGAATGCAGGTGAATCTGTTGATAACCATACAGGTAAAGACATCCTTGTACTTTTCAAAATAATGTCTAATCTATTGCGATTTGTGATTTGTGAGATCTTATCCAAGAACGGATAGCATCTTGAAAATTTGTAATGTATTTGCTTGATTATAAAACACAATCTTCATAATATATCAGTTATTTTCTAGTGCATTGAGCGTAGATATTTTTCTATGTTCAAAGATATTTTGTATTTGTTTATAAGCATAACCTTCGAATAACTTTCCTAATATGCCATATGGCAATTCAAATTCAACTGTATCTACTATCTCTGTTTGTTTTCCATCGAGATTATGAAATTTGTGCGAGTGTTTCCATTTCCTAAATGGTCCTGTTAACATCTCATCTACATATTCATATGGTTGTACAAGTGTTATTTTTGAATGCCATGTACTTCTTCTATTTTTGTAATTATTTTACCGCTAATCCATATCTCCTGTCCTAGAATAATCCTTTGATTAGTGGTATTAATGATTTTAAGATCTATCTTATCAGGTGTTATTGTTTCCAAATGCTTGACATCTGTATAAAAATCCCAAACTCTTTCTATAGGTCTTTTAACAATAAACGAATGTCTGAATGTTCGCAAATATTCATCATATGTGGTAACCAAGTATATTAGTTGATATAAGTAGTAGGCTCTATTAACATAAGGAAAAACATTAGCTTTAAAACAACCATATCTTTTATGAGCTCAAGAAATAGAACATCCACAAAAATTATTGGTTATGGATTGTAACTTGTAATTTTTTAGGTTTATCATTTAGAAATGCTGTCAAGGCATTATCATTTTTACAAATAGTAAAGATAAGTCATGTATCAATCTAGATTGGATTCAAAAATATAGACCAAAGAAATATCACAAGAATAAGAAAATCCTTGAATATCCTTGTATACAAAAAGATGAAACTGCGATAAAAGCAGGTTCTGAATTAATATGGCTTTGATGGGTTGGTATTGAACCAATATACAAAGAAATTCTTTCTTTTCGTATAACAAAAGAGCGAAATATGTTTGTAACATCCGAACGATTTCTATCAGACCTTGTAAATATACATGAAATTCATTCTGTTTCCTCAGATTGAGGTACATTGTATTCTCATCAAGTCTGCAAATTCTTGAATCTACATCATCATCTTCATTTTTTGTATGTAGGAGTTTGAAAAAAGCATCATAGAGAGAACAATGCAGTATATAAAGGATAGAACGGAAAGCTTTGATGACTATTTTCCATGCAAACGAAAGAAGAAATGTAAATTAGAA
>CAWISD010000070.1:0-16329 GCA_963838615.1 uncultured Nitrososphaeraceae archaeon | reverse complement strand
TGAAATAAATAATTTTTGTATTGTATTGTCAATGTCATTAAATTTAATAGACAGGTATAATATATAATATGTAGCGAAAATACATTTTGCAAAATTGGGATGAAGAACTAAATAAAATTATGCAAAGAAAAATGGAACAATATCAAGAAAAAATGAACGACAAACAAACAAATTATAATTTAAATAAAGAACTACCTCAAAACATTCCTATTATACTAACGGATTACAATTTTACTGAAGCAGTAAACAAATACCAATTTTTAATTGTAGATTTTTGGGCGGCCTGGTGTGGTCCATGTAAAATGATATCCCCAATTATCGAGCAATTATCAGGTGAGCTTGCAGGAAAGGTAGTTTTTGGAAAATTAAATGTGGATGAAAATCCAAATGTATCCAATGCTTTTGGGATACAAAGTATTCCTACAATAATAATTTTTAAAAATGGTCAAGTAGTAGATAGGATAATTGGGGCGATGACCAAGTCACAATTGATTTTAAATATTTCGTCTTATATTGATTGAATATCTAATATCTGATTTAAAAAACAATTAATAAATTATCATATTTAACAAATACGAGATAAAATTAATTTAGATACAAAGGGTACAATCCCAAAAAGTATATTTGTACATATTATAACATCAAAATTTTTATCCAAAGAACCTTTACAATAAATTTATTAAACTTATCTGACGGATTTTTACAGAAACCGTATAAAATGTTCTTTATAAAATACTATTTACAAAGTTTATACCAATTATAAGATAAATATTTACAATCGCATTAAAAATCAATATATTATTTCAGATCTGTTTTTCTGAAAATGAAAAGTATAAAGACATGTTTTAAATTAAAATGGAATTTTGTATTTATATTTGTGATTCCACATAAAATTACAATTAGTTATAAAACATTTATGGTAATAAGATAGTTTACTTAAACCGCGCAATTGTTTTTTAATTACCTTGTTTTTTATATTTAATCGCAGAACTTATATAATATATCCTAATTCATAGGAATACGAAAAAAACGATCTATGGAAAATGCCCAAATTGCAGGACAAAGGGTCAACTAAATGTAATATCTAGTACTCCTGGGAAGGAGAAATTTAAATGCAATTCATGTTACCATAAATTTGGTATGGTTGATTTATAATATACTTATCAGTATCTTTTAATTTGTGATCATTTAAAATAGGTTTATTTTTAAATCTATAGAATTTTAAATTGTAATACTCTAAGGCTTTATTGATGATCTAATAAGGTGTTTTATACTCAATTTTATTTTAGTTATTATGTTTTTACTTTGTTGTATAGATGATTGTCTTAATTTATTTTTTTCTTAGTTTATTCTTTGTCTACAATGGATTCTCATTTCCAATTTTTGAATATCATTTAAGTGATTAGATATGGGGCAATATGCGGCGGCAATATTTCATCTTTTGTTGGAGCAAATAAATTCTATACTGTTCTATACCTAAATTTCATTTTTATTTTTTATTTTTTATATTAAAATCTTATTTAAATTACTCTAACTTTTCAAAGTAATAATACATTATATGCTGATTTGTTTTGTAAATTATTTTAGATAGTATATTTGAAATATTGATTTTTTATAATTTAGATAGTAAAATTTAAAATATAAAGGCTTTAATAAAAACTATGACCGCTACTTTTTTGGTTTTTTATAGATTTAAAACAATGACTCCTGAAGAAACAAAGAAAGCAAACGAAGAATGGAAAGACATTAAAAAGAGTTTACCGCAGGGCATAGAACTTATAGGTGAATATAATCATGCATGGGGTACAGAATATAATGGATTTTTACTTTTTGAAGCAGATAATAGTGAGGATTTTATGGATTGGTGGTCCAAATTCAAAGATGGTATTAGATGGTATGTTGATCATACTCATACAATTACTGCAAGAAGAAAATAATTCGAATGCTGTTTTTTTGGAATAAAGTAACAGTTTTATTTTATTATGTGTAAGGCAAGATGTGGACTATAATGCCTTTGTTTTGGTTAACTGTAGTTTGGGCTCTGAAGCAAAGGTAATGCAGCAAATTAAAGACTCAGAGTTTTGTAGAAAAAGTTTATCGAGTTTATGGTGTATATGATTTAATGGTCAAGGTTGCTGCAAACGATAAAGAAGACCTTCAACACAAAATTCTACTCTTAAGAAGATTGGATGAGATTAAATCTACTTTAACATTATTAGAGCTTAATAAATGACAATAAATGTAACTTTATTATTTTAACTTGTATTTGACTATGATTTTGAGCTTATTTTACCTATAAATTTACTTTTTAAATTAGTGAAAGATAATTCTCTCTAAAAGGTTGGTTTTAATCATCTGAATATTCTACAAACAATCTAAAAAAATTATAAATTCTATTATAACTAAAAGTATTTGCTCTTTATCCTATATGATTATGGACATCCTTCCATTTTTTGAATATAATATCCATTATCTGTGATACTTTTTTCAACCATAGGTGGCGCTTCTTGGATGTGACAAAATTGACATTCTTCTTGAGTCATTTTTTGTTCTCCTTGTTCAACATTTTGTAAAAATTCTTTTCCATATTCTATTGCTTTTTCATGTGGAGTATTTGCCTCTACAATCACATCAAAATGCATTATTCTGCCATCTTTTTTTGTAACATATGTATCATAAACTGCACATTCCATGATATTGTTAGAATGTATTTATTATATTTATTTTATTATGTTGGTTAACTAGAATGGTAAATGCATAATAAATATATTGATTTTATATTCTATCTATTAAAAGGTAATTTTATTCATGATATTGTTTTTCTCAAGTCCTATCGGCTTGGGTCATATTACTAGAGATGTTGCAATAATGGATAAAGTTATGCAATTATATGATTACAATAATTTTAGGTTTGTTACTGGTTCTGTGGCATATAATTTTATCTCTAATTTGAATAATTCTATTTATGGTGGTAAGATGTATATTTACAATTTGTATCATCCACCTAGTTTTTCTATAGTCGATGGAGAATTGAATCATGGTTTTTTTTGGCTTTTAAAATATCTACATTATTATAATAATTGTAAACGATATCTAAAGAAATTTTTTTGTCCTAGTAATTGTAACCATAATTCATCTGATTTAATAGTGAGTGATGAAGATTTTGCTTCATTATCTTTTACTAAAAATCTAAATATAAAAAGGATATTTATAACTGATATATTAAATACTACCTTTTGTAAATCCTTTTTATCTTCAAAATTTGAAAAAATTCTTAATAATTCTATGTGTAATTTAATAAAGTCTTCTGAATGTATATTAATCCCTGAGATGGGTGAAGATAAAGATAATTTTTTTTATGTAGGTCCTATTGTTAGGGAAATAAATAGTAATCGGGATGAATTGCGGAAAAAGTTATCATTTGATAAAAAAACCATTCTGGTTTCTACTGGTGGTACCACCTCAGGTTTATATTTGCTAAAAAAAACAATCGAATCTTTTTTTAGAATACAAAATAATTGTGATTATGATCTGGTTATTTTATCAAATCATAACGGTAGAGTTACTAAAATTAGGTACAAATTGTAGATATATGGGCATTGTAGATAATGGTCATGAATATGTGAATGCATGTGATTTAATTATTTCACTTGCTGGAAAATCCACAATTGATGAAAGTATGGTTTATGGGACACCTGGAATTTTTATTCCAATAAAAAATCATTTTGAACAAGAACATAGAGCTGGTTCTTTGGGTTTTAAATATGATGATATTTATAAACTGGATAGTTTAATAGAAGAAAAACTTTACAACTGTTAATCATAATAAACAAGAAAAAGTTGATAATGGTGTTTTAAAAGCTGCCAAAATAATTTGTCAAATTTTTGAATAATTATTAACTGGATAGTTTTATTAATTTGATATTGGAACCTTTGACGATAGTAAAATTTGGTGGATCTGCATTAGGTATCGATGGTCTTAAAATTCCTATAATAGTTAATAGGATCAAAGAATTAAAAAAGAAAACCAAAATTGTCTCTGTATTTTCTGCCCCACTTACCCATTATGATGGGAAAAAACTATCAATGACTGATGTTGCTATTAGGATATCTAAGAACTATGCTTCTTTGAATCCTGTGGATATTGATATATTAAAGGATGTTTATTTGAAAATATCTAACGAGTATTTATCAAACGAATATAAACAAAATTTTGAATCCGATTTGGAAAAATTCAATAAAATCGTAATAATTTCGCTTAAACAGGTAGCTGAAAATAGGCGATTTGTAGATGTAAGTAGATCGAGGATACTTGCATACAGTGGTGAAATTGTTATTTCGTGTTTAATGAACTATATCCTAAAAAGTAATGATGTTGTTTCAGAATATATTGGTATAAATGACTGGCCTATAGTTACCGATGATAATTTTGAAGCAGCTAACTTTTTATTGGATGAATCTAAAAAAAATTTGAATTCATTAGTTGATAAAATAAAGTTAAATGATGTTTTATGTGTTGGTGGATTTATTGGAAAAACGATTGATGGATTGGAAACAACTTATGAAAGAGGTGGTTCTGATAGATCAGCTGCAGATCTTGGTATTCTTCTTTCCTCAAATTATGATGTCCTTATTGATTTTGAAAAAGATAATGCAGTGTTAAGTGCAGATCCTAAAATAGTTTTAGATAATTTGCATTATATCGAATCACTTTCTTATAATGAGGCTAAACTAGCTGGGATGTTTGGTATGAAAATTTTGGATCCTGTAGCTATAAAAGATATTGATGATAATAGTTTGAACATACCGATTATAATTACAAATCTTTCTGATCCTAGTCGTTTTACAAAAATTAAAAAACAAATATCGGTTGAGGAGTCGGAAAGTCATCCTAAAATTAAAATAGTCACAGGGAAAAAAAACTGTGTTATAGTTAGAATGGAGTCTATCGCAGCATCGCATCTTGTAGCACTATTGGAAAAACAAAGACAATATCATGATTTTATAAAATTATCTCCTTTTAAACAAGATAATCGAGAAATAACTAGATTTTTGTTTTTGGATGGTGATTATGTTAGACGACATGAAAAAATATTTCGTTCTTTTTATCCTAAAGTGGAAATGGTGTATGATAGAGGTGTTGTTACTCTTATAGGTGATTCTATGTGGAAAGTCCCAAAGATTGTTTCAGAAACAAGCAGTATAGTAAGCAAACAGGATATCAATATATTAAATATAGATGCACAAGAAGAGACATCCCGGATTCTTATCCTGGTTGAAGATAATAGTGTTGAAGGGTTGGTCAAATCGATACATTCAAAAGGTACAATTATAACCTAATTGGATTTATTAATGGAAATGAATGTTGGAAAGTAAAAAGATATGGGTCGATGGACAACTTGTAGATTATAACGAAGCTAAAATACACGTTTTAACTCATGGATTACACTATGGAACAGGTGTTTTTGAAGGTATAAGATCTTATACTACCAATAATGGACCTGCATTATTTAGACTTGATGATCATATAAAAAGATTGTTCAATAGTGCTAAAGCATATTTTATGGATTTAGCATACAATAAGGATGAAATTATACAATCTTCAATTAATACTATCAAAGCTAACAATTTGGACGAATGTTATATTAGAATAATTGCATTTTATGGCTATGGTAAATTGGGTGTCAATCCTTTACCAAATAAAGTTTCTATCGCTATAGCTGTTTTACATTGGAGTGAACATATAAAAAAAGAAAATAGGGAAGAAGGGATAAATACAATGGTTTCATCGTGGATGAAGATGGATATCAGATCAATGCCTACTCATGCCAAGGGTGTTGCAAATTATGCTAATTCTGCATTAGCCAGAATGGAGGCACTCAAATCTGGTGTAGATGAGGCAATAATGATAAATTCCAATGGGTTTGTTGTCGAAGCTAGCGCAGAAAATATTTTTTTTGTCAAAAATGGTGTAATATATACACCTCCAATATCTAGTGGTGCTTTGGAAGGAATAACTCGTGATACTGTTATTGAAATTACAAAGCAAAATAAAATTCCATTGAATATTGAAAATATATCAAGGGATGAATTGTATTATTTTGAAGAAGCTTTTTTAACTGGTACCGCATCTGAGATTGTTCCTATAGGCAAAATTGATCATAGAGTTATAGGTGATGGAAAGATTGGTCCTGTAACTCAGAAAATACAAAATTGTTATGGGCAAATTGTAAGAGGCGAAATTGAAAATAATCATTCTTGGTTGACTTTTATCAAATAAGTACCCTATAGATATCTTTATATGCTATTTTTATGTTTTTATATGTTTTGCTTGTCTGATATCTTTCACTTTTTTTTATCTTATTGTAAATTGATGTAGCAAATATTTAATATATTCGATATTATTTTGATAAACAATTTGATATTTTTGATAAAGACGTGGAATATCTAAAATTCGTATTAAAATGTCCCCCATCATGTTGTATGTATTCATGATCTATTCCAAATATTTTGCATTTTTCACTAAAAATCTTTGTTCCTATAAATAGATTAAATTCATCGTTTATTCCGCAATCAAAAAATAATAAATCAATGTTTTTTAAATTGCTTTTAAATTTATCAATCATATTTATAGGATCTTTGGTTTTCCATTTAGCCCAGATTCTGTCGTTTAATTCTCCTGTTTTTAAATCAAATGGAATCTCTATCCCTATTTTGTTACCAGTTATCTGTTTAGGAGAATAATGGGCCGACATTGATAGTATATTTAAAGTAGTAAAGTCATTTTTCTCATTTTTGTTTTCTTTTTTCCAAAAATTTGTTAACCATTTCTTTGGTCCTCCCTCTTTTTTAAGCGTTTTATATGCTAATGGAAAATCAGGCAAGTAACAATATTCAAATGCTGAGTCAAACGAATGTGCTGCTATTGCTTTAAATATTTTTGGATGTTGCATACCTATTGTAACTGCTCCATAACCTCCTGATGATTTTCCTAACAAAGCATTATTGGATATGTTATATTTTGAATTTATATAAGGTACGATTTCTTCAACTAGATAATCTTTATAATTGCCAATTGCATGTGAATTTATATATTGACTGCCTCCAAACCTATTAAAACAGTCGATAATGACAATTATCATTTCACCACATTTATTTTGCTCAATTAAATTTTCTAATGTTTGATAAATTGTTAAAGAAAATGGATTGTTATTTATAGTGGAGTAATTGTTATTACCAAATGAAGGTAACAAAAAAACTGTTGGATAACCCTTTGAATAGACTTTTGAATACCCTTTAGGCAAATATACTAATATATCCCTTATGTATGGATCTTTTAAGGGGTTATTTTTTAAAACCTCACTTTTAAATTTAATAATTTTGATTTGTCCTTTCAATTTTTTTATCCATAGTCTAGGATATCTTTCTTTAATTTTTTTCTTCATGTTTGTTGCTAATTTTTCTGATATATCTTTTTGATGTGAATTCTTGTCGATAATATTTTTCTCTGTAAATAGAAATGGCCCACATAAATAATCTTTACCTTTTATTGGAACCGTTGGTTCTAGTGAACCGAGATACGAATTTAATTCTATATTCACATTGTCTATATTTTTTCTAGCAATAATTTCTTGTTCTTCTGATATTTTTTTAAATAAGTTCATTAGCATTGGCGGATCGATTTTTCTATATCCAAATGGAACTATGTTTCTATTAATTATTTTTTTCATTTTTGTTGATTCTATGTCGACTTTGGTTCCGGTTATTATTGGAAGTGGTTTATATAATGAATCAATTTTTAACTGCCATACTTCATCGGGATTTGTTATTGTTGCATCATAAAAACCGTCATTCATGGATGTTGTCGAAATTACAAAATTCCAATTCTTTGGATTAACTGTATATTTTTGGAATATGTTTTTAGCTAAAATTTTATCCTCGAGTATTTCCATACTATATATGTTATAAATAATTTAATAATAGGTTTACGTTTAGAAGAGTCTGTTTTTATTGTGTATTTATTAGTTTATCTAGTGTAGTGAAGGGTGGGTTTTTTCCTGTTAGTTTGAACGATGTTGAATTCCCCTTTTTTCCTTTTTCCTCTATGTATTCTAACTTTTTAAATATCGCTAAAGATATCTTTCCTCTCTGTCTGTTATTTCCACAGGCTTTTCTTTCTTTATCTTGTAAATCTTGCAAGATAAATTCCCCTTTTTTTGTTTGGGATAATTCTTGACAAGCTCTCCATAATTTTGAAATATTTGAGTTGTTTTGTCTTAAAGATCCCATATGTAGTATACGTGAATATTTTTGAGTTATAATCTGAGCACTAAAATCTAGATTATCTGTTTTTTTATAATATAAATTGTATATGCTTCTTTTCTTACGTGCTTGTTGTGCTTCTATATTAAACCAAAAATTGTATCCTTCAGGTTCCGAAAAGTATTGATTTATGTTATTATGCTCTTTTTCATTATCTTTACTATATACCCAATTTCTATTATCATTTAATATTTTTTGAGCATCATTTAATCTTTCATAGTTAACAATAAATTTTTTTCTTTTATTGGTTTCTAATTTTAATAATATGCCATTATCAACTAATATATTTAAGGCAATTGTTAAATTATTCTCATAGTGCCTACCTGATAGTTTCTTAATTTGATCCTCAAATAATACATTGTGTGTACCTCGCCAATTAAATTGTATAATATCCATCTTTTCCATTCTGAGATTGAGGTCACCTTATCTTCTATGCCAAAAACAATAATTTATTTATATTTATGAACATTTTCTGATATTTTCAACCACTCATCTTCCTATTATGGAAGGCAGCGTCCAAAATACCCTTTATATTAATATTTTATAATGGACTTTGCAATTTCTATTTGTAATTTATCAAAGTTATTGCTAAATTTTTTATTTTTAAGTTGTTATTTTTCTATTATATATCTTAGAATCAAAATAATAGCACTATTTTAAGAAATGCAATTATAACTTACTCTTTAAAAGATATGGTAACAATATGAATCTTGTATTTACATTTATAGCCATTTCTTCTATTGTATTTATGATGATGTTTTTATCTACTGATAGAAACTATTATTTAAAATATACCTTTTCAGCACCATTTTCAAGTCATCATTCCGCTTTAATTGATTCTAAAGGTTATACATCAAATCAGACTTTATTAAATAATGGATGTGATTTTCTAAATCTTTGCGATCACGTCGGTAGTAAATTAAGTGGAGTGTTGTTGCCTACTACTAATAATATTATTGATATTTCTTACCTTAATTCATATTTAGAATTGCCATTTCCCTGAGATTTATATTGATAGGGCTAAATATTCAAATCAGAGTTCTATTTTTCTTTTAAATCTTTTTGTTGTAAATCCTCAATTAATTTTGGATTCCTTTTTTTTAATAAGATTATAAAACTTTCAAGTTTTTTTATAGTTCGAGGGTGAAGATGATGTTCGATTCCTTCCGCATCTAAATGTGCAGTTTCATCATCGACTCCAATCATCTTTAAAAATTCAACAAATAAACTGTGTTTTTCCTGTATATTTTTTGCAATATTAATACCTTCAGTTGTAAGACTTAATCCTCTGTATTTCTCATAGATCAAATATCTGTTCTCGTCTAGTTTTTTTACCATTTTAGTTACACTCGGTGAACTAACATTAAGATATTTGGAAATGTCTGTTGTTGTAGCATATCCTTTTTGCTGAATCAATTCGTAAATAACTTCAAGATAATCTTCCATTCTATCTGTTCTTATCTCATTTTCTTTTTTTTCATTGTGGGCACAACGAATAAAGTCCAATCTTTTATCAAGATGATTTTTTTTTATTCTGATTGATTCGTCTATTGGCAAACTATCTGTTTAACTCTTCGTGCAAAATAATTCTTTCTCTGTGTATATATTATTATATGCTGATTTTAATAAGATTAGGCGAGTCTAGTAATTTCTTGATAATCTATTAGAATTAGATTGTCCCCTTTTTTTAGTTATTATTGGTTTTATATCTTCCAAAAAGTGTAGATTATGGTAGTAATATTGCTTTTAGATATTGGGACCATTATGTGGCTCTTAGATTTAAGGAAAAATTATAAAAAAAGAGTATGTGAATGTTTAGTTTCAACATGGAGAGAGATATGTGGTGATGGTGCTAGATGGTATATAATCATCATAGTCTCACCACATGCCTGTCAGTTTTTAAATACTCGAAAATCACCCGTCATTTTTGTATACAATAGTATGAAAAAATGTATTATTTAATAAGTGATACAATACATAAATATGACAAAGATATAACAATGAATGTTTTGATAATGCTGATTGATTTTCATGTAGAAAGAAGCAATGTAAATTAAGTATGTTTAACAATGATTAAATCTATTTGCTAATATTACAACAAAGAGAATAATATATTTATCTTGACTTTGCTGTGCCATTATACCTTTAAAAAGGTTTATTAATAATTTTTACAAAAAACCTGGTATCCGGAAAAAAAGATTAATAAAAAAAGGAATTTATCTGCTTCAAATGATTTCTCTGATTCTGATGTTGAATTTTTCTTAAATAAAATTAAAGAAGTAAAACCATTTCCTAAGTTGAGAGATCTCGGAAAGATTTTAAAACCACAACTGACTTTGGATAAGATAAATGCAATATTGAAATATTTGGAAAGATCAAATCTTATTATAATTGATTTAGATGGTAACATTGTATGGATACGAGAAAATAATTTAAAAGATGATTTTAGTTTACTCGAATCAGGGAAATTCTCGGATGATTTTTTAAAATATTTTGGTAATAGCAAAAATAAATAAAATTTTTACAAATATTTAAATTAAATTCAGTTCTATTGATTATTTGTGGTTGATTTTTTTAAACGTAAAAAAAATAGACGAATTACGCCAGATGGTGAACCATTGGAAGATATTGGTGGTGGTGGCGGTATTCGTGGTGGTAGGGGAGGATTGGGTTTTTCCAGTCCTCTAAGGATAGCGATACCTGCAATAATTGCAGTAATAATTATTTTTGTTATTTTATCTTCTAGTGTAAAGATTATAGATGCAGGTTTTCGAGGCGTCTTGTTAAAATTTGGTGCTGTAGATACAAGTGCTTCATTGGAATCAGGTATTCATTTTATTCTTCCATTTAGAGATCAAATTATCCAATTTGACGTTAGAACTCAAAAAATAACTGAAGATACTAATGCTGCTTCCAAAGATCTTCAAAATGTTGCTACACAAGTTGCATTAAACTTTCATGTGGACCCGAATGAAGTTCCAGCAGTATATAAACAACTTGGATTTGATTATTCTAATGTAATTATAGTTCCTGCAATTCAGGAATCGGTTAAGCAGATTACTGCTCAATACAATGCCGAAGAACTAATTTCTAAAAGAGAAGTTGTAAAAGATGCAATTTTACAAGCATTAAAGGCAAGATTAGCTCCTTATCATATAATAGTTGATACCATTTCGATTACCGATTTCAGATTTTCTGACCAGTTTGTTCAAGCTATAGAGCAAAAAGTAGTTGCTCAACAACATGCATTACAAGCTCAAAATGATCTACAAAGAATACAAATTGAAGCCCAGCAAGCCCAAGCAAAGGCCATAGGTGAACAAAAAGCGAATGTTGCACAAGCCCAAGGTACTAGTCAAGCTAACATATTAAAAGCACAAGGAGAAGCTCAAGCTATTAATACAATTGATAGACAACTTCATAATAGCACTATATATCTTGATTGGCTTAAAGCCCAAAAATGGGATGGGAGGCTTCCATTAGTAACTGGTAGTGGAGGTGGAGTGAGCAGCAATAATGCTGGTGCAATTCCTTTCATAAATATACCATTAGGTCCAACAACTAATAACAATAATACAACAACTAATTCTGCAAATACTAATGCCCCAACTAATTCTACACACTAATTAATTTTTTTAATATTTTTAAATAAATAAAAAACTATATTGAAAATATATACTTTATTTTTTATTGTATTAAAATAATTGAAATAATGATTTAACTGGAGGTGGACTATATAATAATTCATATTAGATTATTTTAGAAAAAAACTATTCTCGTTTTATCTAGGATTTATGATTTGCTGTGGTAATATTTATTGATATTTTATTTATGATGGCGGATTCCTTTTTGTTTTTATGAAACGGCATATTTGAGATTTATATATTGGCAAAAATTGTGTTTATATTTATTGTGATGCTGTTTGTTTTGATTAAATGTGTCTAATAGTAATCTGCTTTAAGCATGACCTAATGATATATATGTTTAATTATATCTTTTAATGGCTCTGTTCACTTAAGATATAATTTTTCTAGTATTTAACAATTATAAGGTAAATCTAAAAAGAAAATAAATAATTTTGTAAAATTTAAGATGAATTTAGTCAGGAATAAATTCTAAAAAAATTATAAAATTGACTTGATTAAGATAAAAAGGTCCTGGCAAAACCCTTAAGTGAACAGAGCCCTTTTAATTATGATATACTCAAAGAAGATATTAATGATTTGTCAATAATTACAAAAAATACTTTTGTTGTTTTCATGAATGCATGATTTTAAACTACATCTACATCGTGTGGCTGACTTTCTTTATATCCTGATGCCGTGATTTTTATAAACTCTGCATTTTCATACATTTCTTTAATTGTTTTTGCACCACAATAGCTTAGACCAGACCTCGCGCCACCAACTAACTGACGTATTATTTCTATCACACTTCCTTTATATGGGACCATTGCTTCTACGCCTTCTGGAACATAATCGTTTAAATCATCGTTATCTATGCTTGTTTCAGCATTTTCTCTATATTTTCTGCCTAGCGATGCAGAAAAAGACGCCATTCCTCTATACATTTTGTATTTTTTACCGTTTTTAATCAATGTTTTACCGGGGCTTTCATCAGTCCCTCCAAACATACTTCCTATCATTACTGAGGATGCTCCTGCTGCTAAAGCCTTGGTTAAGTCTCCTGAAGTTCTTGTTCCTCCATCGGAAATTACTGGAATATCATATTCCTTTGCCATTTTTACACTGTCTATTACTGCAGTTAATTGTGGAACACCGGATCCTGTTACTATCCTTGTGATACATATAGAGCCAGAACCTACTCCTACTTTTACTGCATCTACTCCTGCTTTTATCAAATCCTCTGTTCCCTTTTCTGTAGCTACATTACCTGCAATGAGCTCGCAAGTTGGAAATGCTTTTTTTATTAATTTAACTGTATTTATTGCATTTTCGCTGTGTCCATGGGCTATGTCTACTACAATAACATCTGCTCCATTATTTAATAGTGATTCGGTTCTTTCGAGGTAATCCCCCTTTACACCCACAGCCGCACCAACTAGTAATCTTCCTTTCTTATCTTTTGATGCATTAGGATATTTTTCCCTTTTTAATATATCTTTACCTGTAATAAGACCAATTATTTTTTTTTCTTGATCAAGAATGGGTAATTTTTCTACTTTGTTTTTATGTAGTATTTCCTTGGCTTGTTCAATTGTTATGCCGACATTTGCAAAAATTACATCTTTTGTCATTAACTCTGAAACTTTCAAATTAGGATTTTTTTCAAATACTATATCTTTTCGGGTTATTATTCCACAAAGCTTTCTATCCTCATCTTCTACTAATAAACCTGAAATACCCTTTTCCGACATAATATTACTAGTTCTTTTACTGTGTTATCCGGACCGGTTGTGTAAGGTTGTTCTATTATTACTGATTCGCTTCTTTTTACCTTTAATACCTCTGTAACTTGATCTTGTATCGACATAAATCTATGAATTATTCCTATACCTCCTTCTCTTGCCAAAGAGCTAGCCATGTTTGACTCTGTAACAGAATCCATGTTGGCACTAATTATTGGAATATTTATTTTGATATTAGTTGATAATTTTGTTTTTAAATCCGTTTGAGATCTTGATACTATTGGCGATCTTTTTGGAACTAGAAGAACATCATCAAAGGTGAGACCTTCTTTGAAATACAATATTTACCTTTATCCAGAGTATTTTCAAGGATTATAAGCGTTTTCTTTTTTGATTTATCTTTTAAATTATTTTTGTTTTTTAAAATGTGAAAAAAATAATTGCAATATGAATAAGTAAAGATGAAATATTATTTTTTATTTAAGGCAAATCATTTTGTGATTTCTATAGATTTCATTACTATTTTATTCAAATTGGGTGGTGGTATAATTCAATTATGATTCTATATGTTGGAGATATTATCTAGTGCTTCTTCGATTGATAGTGTCGTTAATTTCTGCCCCAGTTCCTATTATTGTAACTGGAATGCCTGTTTCAGATTCGATATTTTCTACGAATTTCTTGGCATCGTTTTCAAGTTTTGAATATTCTTTTATGCCTTTGCATTTAGGAAATAAAATGTCTAATTTCGTTAAAGCAATATGAGTAGCACTGTTAATTTGGATTGATTTTTTTGCAAGATTAAAATCAAAAGGCGCTGCTCTTCTCTGCCTACCTGTTACACTTCCAAATTCTAACCAATTTCTTTCTTTAGCTTCTTCTATGCTTATTTCGTTTGTCAAAGGACCTCCTCCTACTCTTGTAACATATGATTTAAAAACAATTAAAACTTCGTCTATTTTTTTTGGACCAACACCTACATCAGAGCATATGGCAGATGCAGTTACGTCTTTTGAAGTAACATACGGATATATTCCGTGATAAAGTGATAGAAAAGTGCCCTGTGTACCTTCTATGAGTACATTTTCTTTATTGTCTATCGAATAGTTGATCGAATTACTAACATCTTCTAAAAACAGAGCTACTTCAGGAACATCTTTAGCAAGTTTTAGCTTTCTTAATGCTCTATCTGAATTGGCAGGGCCGGTCCCAGATCCGGTAGTACCAACAATTTCTTTTAAATGATTATCTTTTTTATCTTGTTCTTGATGGTTTTGTTCAATTATTCCGCATTGAAAATCAATAAATGCTCTATCTGTTGCATTAAATGTATTGATTTCTTTTAAGAGTATATTAGGTTCTACTAGTACACCTGCACCAATTAATAATCGTGTATCCTTGTTTAACACCGCACTTGGTAACATCCTAACTTTATATTCTTTATTATTTTGAACAAATGTGTGCCCTGCATTGGGCCCTACCCCTCCTCTTGCAGCGACATTATAATTATCGTTAATTGCTAAATATGCTATAATTTTTCCCTTTCCTTCATCACCATAAAATCCCCCTATTGTAACTGTACAAGGCATATGATATCTTAAAAATTATATAATATTTATTCTTAATAGTTTCATTTTTAATTTGTAGTAGTTATCGTGTTTTCGATTTATCTTATTGATGTTGTTTTGATTATGGTTATTATGTGAATATCTATTATAGTTTATATAGTCATTATTAAATAAAATTATTACAATTTATAACTAATTTAAATTAGTATTATTTTTCCACTTTAAGGAAAGAATTCCGTAAGAAAAAAATTAATGTATTATTATTTTCTTACATGAGTAAAGATTCTGTATCGAATTTTATTGAAAACATTTTAAAAATTTTGTCAAACTTGCCATCTGGACTAAGAACACCTATTATTAAAAAAAGGTTAAATGAATTTAATGATTTTGGTCAATCCGAAAAAAAAGAAATAATTAACAATATTTTAAAGAACTATGGCAAAATAGAAAGACCTAAAATTTTAAACCTTTTTGATTCATGGTTAAATTCGCTTTCAGAAATGGATGCTTCTTCAATTATCTCTATTTTTTATTCGTATTTAATGGAGTTATATTTAAATCCAAGCGAGTTAAAGGATTTTGATAATTCTTTTATTCTGTCTTTGTTTAAACTATTGGATGATTTACCTGAAAATAAAAGAGATAAATTGTGGGATTGTTTCATGGAATCTATCTTAAATACTCCGGACCCCAAAAAATTTATCAAATTAATTCCAAGTTAAATAATAACAAACAATCTTTTGATTGACTTGAAATATTATATGTATTTGATAATTGAATTTTATTTATTTTCTGGTTTTTTTTCTATTTCGCCGAGAGTTTTTTCAAAAAAACCTTTTTCATATTTTTTCAAAGCTTTTCTGTGTTCTGGGAGTGACATATCCAGCCGCATTTCATTCATTACCATGACCGCATAAGTTGTCCATTCTTTCCAACAATCAGGACAGGATGGATATTTTTGTGATGTTGGATCTTCTACCTCGCTTTCATCGAAGGTTCTGTTACATTTTAAACAAATTTTGGACATCGGTTATTAAAATTGAATTAAAACCTTATTATGTTTTTTTATAA
>CAWISD010000069.1:0-12991 GCA_963838615.1 uncultured Nitrososphaeraceae archaeon | reverse complement strand
TTCTAAATCAGTAAAACAGGCGATAATCAAACGAGGTTATATTCCTCATGTGCCCTATAAAAGAAAAAGAGGTCAGAAAGAGAATGCACATAAAAAGAAATATCCTTTTGGAAGAAATAAAAGATTGGTTGTAAAAAGAACAAATTCATGATGGCATAACCGATTTATAAAACGGTTTAGTCGTTAGGAAAAGAAAGCTGAGAATTATCTTGCTTTGATATAGATATTATGTAGTATCATTTTCTATAAAAAAATAATTTTGGGATAGGTTCTACGATTATTTATAAAAAATCATTACTAAAAATAGATAAACAAGTCTAATAAAAATAGTTATGTTTTTTTATCTTTCTATTGGATTGCCAATTAAATTTCCCCATTCAGTCCAAGAGCCATCATAATTTTTTACATCTGGATATCCTAAAAGATATTTTAATACAAACCATGAATGCGATGATCGTTCTCCTATACGACAATATGTTATAACTTCATTCTGAGGAGATATACCATGTGATTCATATAACTTTGTTAATTCCAATGCTGATTTGAATGTACCATCCTCATTCAGCGTCTGGGCCCATGGAATGTTCTTAGCTCCAGGTATATGCCCTGCTCTTTGAGCATGTTCTGTAGGATATTCAGGCGGAGCAGTAATTTCGCCAGTATATTCAGCAGGACTTCTAACATCTACTAATTTGATTTGAAATTTTCTTCTAGAAATTAATGCATTTTGAATATCATTAAGATATACTCGGATACGACTGTCTGTTTGAATTTCCTCATTTGGAAAATAGTCTTCTTTAGGATAATTTGGAATATCTTTTGTAATTGTTCTATCTTCATCTAGCCACTTTTTTCTTCCTCCATTTAATATCTTTACATCTTTATATCCATAGAATTTAAATACCCAAAAAGCAAATGCTGCAAACCAGTTGTTAAAATCGCCATACAAAACTAATGTAATATCTTTATTATTAATTCCGATTTGTCCAAGGAGTTCTCGATACTGATTTGGTCCTAAAATATCCCTTGATGTATGATGGTTTATATCCTTTTTCCAATTTATAAGAACGGAATTAGGAATATGACCAAGTTCATAATTAGATTGTGGATCATAGTCCACTTCTGCGATTCTGACATTATTATCCTCTAAATGATCTTCCACCCATTGAGTATCAACCAAGACTTCTGGATGAGCGTATTCTGTTTTTGTTATTTGAGCCATATATACAACATATCAAACTAATAATATCTTTGCATTGGTTTGTGTAATTTAAAATTTATATGTGAAAATTATGCGCTATTTATTTTAAATATTGTTTTTTAAAATTTTTTTGATAAAAATGTGTTAATAAGTAATTTTATTTACTGGCAATATCTACATATTTCTTATTTATATTTCATCTTTAAAAGCGATAATATAATATTAAAACAAATTATAACTAATGAATAATAAAAAAACTACATTTAATATCAGAATAGCATTATCATTAACAATAATGAGTGCAATATTTTTTGCATCCATAGCAACATCTGCATTTTCTCAAACAAACACAACTGCCAGTGGAAATACAAGTACAACAATTCCAAATGCAAGTAATACCAATGCATCAAATACAAACGCAAATGCAACAATAGTAGCAAATGGTAATACGTCCAATACAACCTCAAAATAAATATTACAAACATCAACCTAAGTCATTACCATTTTCCAAGCCTTTTTTTAAATTTTTTTAAATAGATAATAATATCCACATTCTTTAAAATTACTCAGTACTCTGCAGATAGTTTTTGATATTCAGAGTGAATCATTGTATTTTGTATGTTGGGGAATCAATGATTTGAACAATTGGATATTTGAACAGTAATTTTGATATACTATAATACTTTCTTTTATTGTCTCCAACACCTTTCCACCCTATTTAATTGAGGTGAAATGGTATGAAAACATTCTAAAGTTATCTTCCAATATTCCTTTGCAGATATTGTTTTATTACTTTAAGTTTGGGTGTATTTGCTGAATCTTTAAAAATAATAAATTTTTTGAATTTCTTATTTACATAGTTAAGATATATTGTGAATTAATGATTGTCAAATCGATGGTAGTGTAAAAATAACAGCTTGTTACCTTTTTGATAATATTTACGAGATAATTGTTTTACTGTAAGAAATTGTGGACTTGTCCTCTATTCTTTTTCTTTTATATGGTGAATGAGGAATATATCCTAATTTAATTATCGCCTGTTTTACGGATTTAGAATTATATGCTATATCAAGACATAAGATTCTTGTATAATTAGAAACAATCTATACCATCCAAATATGTCTTTTTGTGCCTAGTTTGCTTCTTGCAATATGCATTACCAATATTTTTTTGTTTTTCTATTGATAGTGTTATTCTATAGTTTATCGGGGACCTTTGTGATAGTCGGTTTATCCTTTTTCTGCCTCTGCTCAAGAGTATAGGGAATTTGAAAAGAGATGTAAATAATCTATATTTCTATCGAATTTTGGGAAAGGCTCTTAACTCATTTGGTAGTATAACCGATATCTAGATCCATATTTGGTCAATTAAATTAAGTTTAACAAAATAATCTTTCTGTTGGATACTCAAAATATTCTATAATTAAGTAGGAGATCTATTAAAATTATTGTAGCAAAAATAGCGCATTATTACATAATATACGCATAAAAGGTCAGTTATATTTTGCCATGTGTTTAATATTTTATTGTCAAATCTAAAAACAGATAAGACATCATCTAAAAACTTGATGGTAAGTTTGAAGAATATATATAAAGAATATAGTAATGGTGGTATAAATCAGATATCAGAAAATCATGTCATTTTAAATAACTTAAACTTGGAAATTAAAGAAGGAGAATTTGTAACTATCGTAGGTCCATCCGGTTGTGGTAAAAGTACTTTACTTAATATATTAGGAGGTATGGATCCCTTCTTCAGGGGTGAAATACAAATAGATTCGAAACCTATTCATGACTCACCTTATACTGATAGAGTAATTGTCTTTCAAGAAGGCGCATTATTTCCATGGTTAACTGTATATCAAAACATCGAATTTGGATTAAAGATTGCAAGGGTATCTAAAACTCAAAGAGAACAAACCGTTATGCATTACATTGACATGGTTCAATTAACAAATTTTTCTCAAGCTTTTATTCATCAATTATCTGGTGGGATGAAACAAAGGGTAGCTATTGCCAGAGCATTGGCTTTAAATCCAAAAATATTATTAATGGATGAACCATTCGCTGCATTGGATATTCAAACTAGAAAAATGCTTTATAATGAATTATTAAAAATACATCAACAAACCAATAAAACAATTATATTTGTTACTCACAATATTAATGAAGCAGTATCTTTAGGTGATAGGGTTATTATAATGTCCCCGATATTGGCAAATATAAAAAAGGAATTCATTGTGGATATACCACGACCACGTAAAATAGATCACCCATTAATAGAGTCCATTACAAAAGAGATTGTAGCAGAATCTGCAGATTTGTTTCCTTTATCTAGTCCTTTAATAAAATGAATCTAAAATACAAAGGAACACAATTTCAACACCCCATTATCAGTGCATTAAAATGCAAAAATCACTACAAAATAACGTAAAAACAATAAAATAGAAAAATAGATATTAAAAGCCTGGCTGACACATTATTATTCATTGCAGTATTTCTGGGCATATGGCAATTAACTCTTTTTATTAAAAATATTTCCAACAATATCATTACCATCACCTTTAATGGTAGCAGAATCATTTGTAGAACTTATACAAAATATGACATTAATGATAGGTATAGGAATTACCATGTATCGTTTAGCAATAGGATTTATTATATCTATCATAATAGGCCTAGTAATTGGTCTTGTAATGGTAAAATTTCCAGGGTTTGGAAAAACAATGGGTTCTTTCGCTGTAGGGTTACAGACATTTCCTAGCGTTGCATGGGTCCCATTTGCAATACTATTTATTGGTTTAAACGATTTTGGGATATTATTTGTAGTAATATTGAGTTCTACATTTTCCATCATGACATCTATTTATTCCGGATTCCGGAATATATCTCCACTTTATATACATGCAGCAAAGAACATGGGAGCGAATGGAATTTCGCTTTTCAGATATGTTATGATACCTGCTGCAACACCATCTATCCTCGTAGGTATAAAACAAGCATGGTCATTTGCATGGCATGCCTTAATTGGTGCAGAAATACTCATGGCAGCATCATTGGGTTTAGGCCATATACTACTAGTAGGGCGAGAATTCCAGATTATGGAACAGACAATTGCAGCAATGATTACAATATTTATAATTGGCTGGGTATTTGATAGAGTAATTTTCTCAAAACTTGAAGACAAGGTTAGGGATAAATGGGGATTGAGTCAAAGAAACTAATAAGCAGGATATTTTATTCGATATCCTTATACTCAAAAATATCTTATATGAGTTTAAAAATATACCAATCAACATAAATATCTAAACTGACTTTCATTTTCTAGTTATTTTTAATAAATGCTTGTAGTTAGGTTAATTCCATTGTTATCCATATTCAATTGACCTTTACAAGAGATTCACTTGAAAAGATCTACCGATTTGAACGGGGTGCAAAAACAAAGGAAAGAACGTTACTTGTTCTCAAGGTTTATTTCAAGTAAGGTACATGCAATGGCAGTAATAGACCGTCACAAATATAAAGCATGGGCATGCGAATGGCTAAAAAGATATGATAAAGAAGGTATAGAAGGACTAAAAACCAGACCTAAAAGGGACAGACCTCTTGAATTATCAGAAGAGATCACATGCCCGATTAAGAAAGAATAAAAGAAAGCAGTTATGGCTAGGCCACAAAACAGATAGAAGGATGGTATAAGTATCACTATATTCCCATATGCCGAATTCTATAGCAGATTGATTTTATTTAATAATAGTGAAAAACGATTTTGCCGAATTACTTAAAAAGACCTATCCTTTTTTCTTCAGAAATTAAATACTTTAATAAACTTTTTGTTATATGTTTATATCTCACATTCATTTTGAAAATATTATTTTTATTTTGATAATTATATGCAAATTTCGCATATATTTCACCATTTTTACATATATTTTAGATATCTTTATATAGATTATAACGTACACAAATATAATTGAATAATATCACTACTTCTATGTTAAAAAATCAACAATACTCAACCTGTATCAAAAGCTGCAATGAATGTTGTATTGCCTGTGAATCTTGCTGTACTGAATGTATGACTATGTCAAATACTCAAATGATGGGAATGATGGGCAGATGTATGATGATGTGCAGAGATTGTGCAGATATGTGCAGAATGGCTTCTATGATGATGTGCAGAGGAAGTGAATATGCAAAACAAATGTGCAACATGTGTGCAGATATGTGCGAAGCATGTGCAACAGAATGTGAAAAGATGGGCGATAAAATGGACATTTGCAAACAATGTGCAGATGCATGTAGAAAATGCGCTCAAGAATGTAGAAACATGATGAGATAATCCACTTTCCACTTTTTATATTTTTATATTTTTTTTTGGTTATAAATTTAATAAGATTTCTTTAAGAATTTAAAGCATTTTAAGAATTATATCTTTTAAAACTTGTATTTATGATTAAATCTCTTGCATAATTAGAAACAATCTACTCTTTCAAGTATGATACTATTCTAGTTTCTATCAACCTTGGTTCATTATTCTATAGTTTATCAATCCTGCCACTATATCTGATATTCTATTGTACTTTCTCAATTTGTTTCTGAAATATATCATTCATAATCCTGTACTTTTTCAATCTGCAAATAGTATGTTCCACCACTATTCTCTTTTTTGAATGAATTTTGTTGTACTCTTTTTCTTCTTGAGATAACTTTGTTGGTTTCTCTTCTTTCTATATGGTAAGGCGGATAGTTGTTCTGGGAAATCCTTTTCTACTCCAAGATATCCAAGATCAATTACATTAACAACTTGTTTTGGAGTAACAGGATGATTCTTCTTATAAATATCATAGTCATGTCTTCGTCCTTTCTTATGAGTTGCTTTATGAATGATATAACCACGATTGTTAACCATAAGTCTGGTTCTTTACAGTATGTCTTTTCTTCTTGCCTGAATAGTACATTTTCCTTCTTTCTTTATCTACAGGTCTTGGTATCTGTTGTTCGGTACAATCTATGAAAGCCATAAAGCCTGGAAAATATTGCTCTACTTCCTCTGGAGTTTTTAGCCTCTTTGTTATTGGGTATATCTTTTGTGGAATTGGTACACATTGCCTTACCATATTCAATATTCAATCTTTTGAATATCTCTACAAATGTTGCTCTTCGATCTAAATCAAAGAAAAAGCCAGCTAATGTGTAAGTTATGTACAGACGATAATATACCAAAAGCATTACGAATCTATCTTTTAAATCCAGCTTGAAATGCCTACCTGCGCCCGTAGATCGTTTCCTATTCTTTCTTTTTGATAGACGCTTTATCTCATGTTTTTCGTATTTTTTTGCTATCTCTTTATTGTAAATATCATCAAATTCTTTTACTGTTAGGCCAGTGAATGATTTGAAAAGTAATGGTTTTTTGGATAACTATAGTATGAAAGCAAAGAGAGAACAGGTTGATGATAAACTAATGGTCATAAAGCTGTTTGGTTGCAATTACGCAAGAGATCTATTGTAATAAATATGGTTATTTTTTTACAGTAACATGCACTAATTACATGCTATTGGAAAAAACCTCATATTATTTTTTTGTATATAGTATCCTATTTATTGTAACACTTATCAAGATAGTATAAAATATTAGAAAATATATATAAAATAAAGATATTAATTATGATATTCAGATAGATAACGTTTAACTACATTAATATGTATATTAAAAGTGCTGTCATGCATCATTCCCATGCTGCAAAAAACATATGCAATATTAAGCACCTAGTGTATCCTCATGAATAAAATGGGTTTGTTTTGATTTCACCTATATGAATATCTTGGATAACAAGGTATTTACAAAGGTGATACCAATTCTAATTTCTTTTTGTCTATCAAGTTATATAAATTTTATAGAATACCATATACTCTCATTTATTTAACAATAGTTGTGATAGCAATCTTTTTTTCTAAAGTTCTAAGATAGTATATCGATACCCAATTTGAATGTGTTAGGAATTATTATATTTTATAATGTGTAAAAAAACGTTATTTAAAAACACTGTTGAATTATTCTTTAACTTAACTTTATTACTTTTGATTATATTACTTTTAAAATAAGATATACATTAAAATAAAAAAAAGAAGATGGTATTGATTATCTATTATTGTTGTTATAAATATCAAGACCAAAATGTAATTCTATGTTATTTGGTACTAAAATAAATGAATATTGAATACCCTATTAATCGAAGACATGTTGCTAACCAGTACTATTGGTACTGCTCCTCCTCCTACTCCTCCTGATTCCAGTGCTTGAAATTCTTGAAGGTTTCTAAGTATATGATATGCTGCAAGTGTTTTAAGTGCATTATCTTTGTCTAAACCTTGAACTTTATGGATTACGTCTTTTACTGGGCTACCATGACTTAATAATGGAAACTGTTTTTGTATTTCCTTTATTTGTCTGGTCTGGATTTATATTTTGTGCATATGCTGCTTTTGTTTGTAGTGTATTAGTCATCACTAGTGTAGATATTAGTAACATTGTCGATGCAAATGCTACATAGTTTTTAATATTTGACATTACCTTATTATAGGAATGTTTTGTATAATAGTATTTTTAAATGTGCAGAATATTATTATCTATATGTAATTGTTACCTAATTAATCAATACAAATCAGGATTAATAAATTATAGAATAGTTAACCATTATCACTTGGAACCAAATAACTCCTCCATACGGATAGTGTAGATTGCTTCTAATTATACAAGAGATCTAATCCTAAATAGGTAATATAATTCTTAAAAAAATCTTATTAAATTTGTAACTCTTAAAAAATATAAAAATATAAAAAGTGGAAAGTAGATTATCTCATCATGTTTCTCATTCTTGAGCGCATTTTCTACATGCATCTGCACATTGTTTGCAAATGTCCATTTTATCGCCCATCTTTTCACATTCTGTTGCACATGCTTCGCACATATCTGCACACATGTTACACATTTGTTTTGCATATTCACTTCCTCTGCACATCATCATAGAAGCCATTCTGCACATATCTGCACAATCTCTGCACATCATCATACATCTGCCCATCATTTCCATCATTTGAGTATTTGACATAGTCATACATTCAGTCACAAGATTCACAGGCAATACAACATTCATTGCAGATTTCGATACAGGTTGAGTATTGTTGATTTTTTAACATAGAAGTAGTTTTATTCATTATGTTTTGTATGTTAATAATCTATATAAAGATATCTAAAATATATGTAAAAATGGTGAAATATATGCGAAACTTGCATATAATTATCAAAATAAACATAATATTTTCAAAATAAATGTGAGATATAAACATATATCAAAAAGTTTATTAAGATAGAACTAATGGAAATAATTCATAATTACCTATTGAATTTTAAAACAAGAAAATTTATTTTTATTAAAAATTATTAAATGCCGTAAGACTTGATGCTATGATAAAGACCTATTTTTAAAATGATGATGGATGTTGATTTTATTTGTATTAAAATATTAACAATTCATAATTACATTATTATTATTATTGCTATATAAAGGACTTATTTAAGTCAATATAAAATAATAATAATTATTGCACCATAATGATTTTTTTGCATATTTAAAATCCTTTTTATTGAAATTAACTTATAATATGATAACTATGCAAAAGTACAATCAATTAAAAAATCAAGCATTATTGAATTTTCTTGAAAATAATCAAGTATGTGTTTTAAAAAAGGATTCAAAAAAATATGATGGAAATCTTGATAGGAAAAATAGGTTACAACAAACGAGTAAAAAAAAGGAACATGTAATTATTAAATCTGAAATAATTACATATAAAAAAAGAGAATTTGATAATAGTGAAATATAAAAAAAGGAATGCTGAAGGAAGATATCAATTATGGTATACTATATACTTTTATTTTAATTAACTTTTGATGAAAATTTATGTTTAACAAAGACTCATGTAGAAACTGTGGTGAAAATTTGGTGCCTGATATAACATGCAATAAATGTGATGAAATTACTCTATGGAAATGTTCGAACTTTACAATTACAGTAGAACATATTCATATGCATAATCAAGATAAAAATATTATAAGTAACAAGTTGTCTATGATTTTATAGGCTCTGTCAACTTAAGGAAAAACCTATAACTTTAAACAACCATATCTTTTATGTCCACTAGAAATAGAACATCTTCAAAAATCATTGGTTATGGCTTGTACTGTGGAAATTTCTTGATGGTTAATCCTTTAGAAACACTGCCAAAGCACTATCTTTTTTACACGTCAGAAAAAGATGAACAAAGACAAGGTTGGTGAACCGTTTCAATATCCCAATACGTTTCTTCTTTTACTTGGTTATGCCAAAATATACTTTCATTTGCCATTTAGACAAACAGAAGGTATTGCACGAGGCCATGCTAAAGGAAAAGTACCTTCAATTCCTGACTATACTACAATAAACAGAAGGATAAATCGTTTGGATGTCAAGATAAAAGATATAGATAATAAAGATAAGGATTTTAAAGACGAATACATCGTCATTGCGATAGATAGCACCGGTATCAAGGTTACGAACAGAGGTCAATGGATGAGAAAGAAATGGAATGTAAACAACAAGAATAAAGGATATTTGAAAATTCATATCGCAGTGGATATCAAGACCAAAAAAATTCTTTCGATGAAGGTAACCGATGAGCATGTCCATGATAGCAAGGCATTACCAGAATTGGTTGAGAATATCATAGAATCAGATAGTGTAACAGCAATAGGCAAACTCTTTGCTGATGGAGCCTATGAAGGTAATGATATTTTTAGGTATCTTGCAGATAATGGAATTATGCCATGCATTAAAGTAAGAAAGAACGCTAGAGTTAGATGGAAAAAAGGGAACATCCTTAGAAATCTGTCAGTTTTGGCACAAAGAAATGATTTGCAAAAATGGAAGGATAGCGTTAGCTATGGACAAAGATGGATTGTAGAAACAGTGTTTTCTTCTATAAAGCGAATGTTTGGTGAATATGTTTATTCTGTTAAACTGAAAAATATGATACAGGAAATGATGTTGAAAGCATCATTGTATAACAAAATGATATCTGTTTAACCAAAATAGATAGTAAAATCAAAGATTATATGAATCATGCAACAAAGCACAGGATATTAATTAAAATATAATAAAAAAAGAATCGGGGATTATCTACCGCCGCCAGAACCACGCCGCTGCCAGTGCTTCCACTATTGCTGCTGCTTCCACTATTTGAAGAAGCTACTGCTGCTGCTTCCACTGTTTGAAGAAGCACTGCTGCTTCCACTACCGCTGCTGCCTGAACCACTCTTACTTCCACTGCTACTAGAACTAGGGGTAGTAATCTTCACACTATGACTTTGTTCTTTTGCTATATTATTTGACAGTACATGTAATGCGTTATTTGATATTGCATTTGGTAGATTTATTACATTGTCTGAGACTCCTTTAGGTATCTTTACTGCATTTTGAAGTGCAGTCTGAGCAGATATAGGCAGTATTTCAACTCCCACTCTTTTCACTAAAGTAGTATCTTGTCCTATGGCATTGTTAAAGTGTAAGGTAACGAATATAGGTTCGACTGTTCCGCCAGCATATAAACTTGGTACTGCAGTTATATCAAGTTCTGCAGTGCCATTAACTGGCAAAAAGCCTACTTGTTTTGATTGTCCTCCAATTAATACTGCTGGTTCAACTGCATTTTGTTGTACAACGTTTGGAATATTTACTGTTGAAGGAACTACTGTAGCAGCTATTGCAGATTCATCTCTTACAGATGCTGCGGCATTCAAATTGTAAATAGGTGCATCGCCTGTATCTCTAATGATGATTTTTAAAGGCGTTGGTACACCAGGAGGCAATAGTGCCAAGATTGGCGAGGCAGGTATAGCACCATCAGGTCCTGCTCCTATAACAACACTAAATATTTCTTGTCCTGTAATTGAAAAGATAACAGGAAGTACCTGATTCACAAAGTCATATGGATGCAACTTTTCATTTGCTGCATTAAAGTTTCTATTGAAATTAGAATTAGAATTGTATGTGGCTGTCGATGGGACGTTGCTGGACTACCGCTACCGCTACCACTACCACTACCACTACCGCTACCGCTACCGCTACTGATACTGTTAAACCCAACACCATTACTAACAATTCCACCTGAAAATGGAGATGATGCATTTTTAACAACAAGGGTAGATGCAAATAGATTCTTGTTCGTTTGCAGTTATACTAGAAGTATCGACTCTTTTATCTTCTTTAAGAAAATGTATTGCCATTGGTGCAAGGAAAGGCTTTTGAACACCTACATTTCCAACAATGGTTATTGGGAAATATAGGACGATTCCTTGACCTGGATAGATATGACCTCTATAATTAGAGAATGCGATATCAAATCTATGTGGGTCATGTATTAATGGAAGATGTGAAATAAATCCTGGAGGTAATTTTAATGCAGCAGTTATTCCAATTAATTGCATAGCACCTTCATACTGTAATTCAACAGCAAGAGTTGTAGGTCCAAAAGCATTATCAGTTTCTAGTGGAACATTTGAAACGTGAGAGGCAGAAGATAGATAAGTAGTATTTGCAGAAGTTCCAACATCTACTGCTCGTGTAGTTTCACTTGTAGTCCAATAAGAATTTATAAATTTAAAGTTATCAGGGCCTATTACATGAAATCTAGTATGGCTATGATTAATAGTAACACCTTTGTTATGTGTTAATGTTTTTGAATAGGTAAATGTTGGATGACTAGCAGCTAGTTGTACTTTTACATAAAGAATTGCTTACAGTTTGATTCTTAATTGTTTGCTTTATTATGGTACAAATTGGACTGGTAGTGCTACTATGTGTAATAACATTGCCAAGGTTTGGTAATGATCCGCTGATTCCACTAACTCCACCAAATGGTACAGACATTGCAGTGGGATCTATATTAATGGTAGATTGACCTTCTGCTGCTACTCCTGTATTAGTATTAAAATTTTGTTGAGAAGCAGAATCATTGCCAGCAGCAGATTGTCGTGCTGTATGTATTGATGAATGGTGGTGTAAATGGGAAAGGGAATTTACACCTGGTGAAGATGAAATCTGGGTTTCTTTTGCAAATGATTGTTGTATATTAAAATTATATCCTGTAACAGATATTATATTGCCTATCAAAATAATTGCACCCAATAAAGTTGGGATGAATATATTTGTGGCTTTTTTTATCTTGAATGGTTTTATTTTTATAAACTCCATATTTTTAAAACTATTACTTTGAATATATGGGGCTCGAAATAATTGCTTTAAAAAATAATCGATATTAAATTATGTTATATTTATTATTACTGAAACCAAGTAATAAAACTAATGTTACTATCTACGAAATGTGGTCTATTATATGCAACATTGGAACGGTTTCCTATTGAGTTACTATATAAATCCTGCCTATATATACCTTTTATTTCATATAGCAAGATGTTAATATATCGTATCTGCTTTGGCATCTAGATCATTCAATCGATTTTTGGAAATATTAGAGATAATAAATGACAAATATTCTCGTATCCATCACATGATGAAATCAGAAAATCTAATAACGATTTTTAAAGGAATGCAACAAAGTACACCGCATCGATAAATTTAACTAATTTTAAATATTAAATTTATCATAAATGGAGTATCTGTTAATTTTATAAAATTAGAACCATCTTTAGAAACCTAAATAAAAAATATGCACATCAATCAAAACTAAG
>CAWISD010000068.1:0-29573 GCA_963838615.1 uncultured Nitrososphaeraceae archaeon | reverse complement strand
AGCAAAAAGATATGCTAAACATGAAATACAACGCTTTATCCAAAAGAAAAGAAAATAGAGAAAGAAAGATTGGTGCTAGGAAGACATTTCAAACTAGATGTAAAAAATAGATTTCTCATGCTTTTAGTGTATTATCGTCTTTACATTACTTACACGTTAGCTGGCTTTCTCTTTGATTTGGATCAGAGTAACATCTGCAGAGACATTCAAAAGATTGAAAGTTTGATAAGACAATGTGTACCAATTCCACAAAAGACATACCAAATAACAAAAAGGCTGAAAACTCCAGAGGAAGTAGAGAAATATTTTCCAGGCTTTCTTGCTTTTACAGATTGTACAGAACAACAGATACCAAGACCTGTAGATAAGAAAGAAGGAAGATGTACTATTCAGGCAAGAAGAAAAGACATACTGTCAAGAATCAGATTACGGTTAACAATCGTGGTTATATCCTTCACAAAGTAGGCTATAAAAAAGGAAGAAAACATGACTATGATGTCTATAAAAAGAATCATCCTGTCATTCCAAAACAAGTTGTTAATGTATTTGATCTAGGGTATTTGGGCGTAGAAACGGATTTCCCAGAACAACTATCTGCATTACCATATAAAAAGAAAAGAAACCAATTTTTATCAGATGATGAAAAAGAGTACAACAAAATTCATTCTAAAAAGAGGATAATAGTGGAACATACTATCAGCAGATTGAAAAAGTACAGGATACTTGCAGATGTATTTAGAAACAAATTGAGAAAATATAACAAGGTATCAGATATAGTTGCAGGACTGATAAACTATAGAATATTAAATCATCAGAACTAGAAATCGATATAGAATTCAGAAGGAATATTCTAGATTGTTTCTAATTATGCAAGAGATCTAATCTATCAGATACAGAATGTTAAAGAGTATGGATTCCTTTGTCTATTATTGAGCTAATCTTTGGAACAGTTGTTCTCAAAATAACATTTCATAGGTTAGCTTTAAACTGTTATAAAATCTATCCGAGATAATTTGAATTATGATCATGCCTCAATTAAATATAAATATATCAAAATTTTCTTTTTTATCTTTATCCTCTATATAAACAAATTAGAAGACTGGATTTGGTATAGATTGTGTAATTATATATATTAAAATTTTAGGAATTATTATTTGATTGTGATATTTATAAAATTATTTTAATTGCGTATTATGTTTGATTTGATGTGATGTATATTAGATATGTAATTTTTTAATAGATAGTCGATTTCTCCCAATTATATGGGCAATCATTTGCAATGGCATTTAGTTATCTAAATTCAGATAGATTGAAAAAGCACATCATGTCTTAAATCAATAAGCGATTGTTCCAAGACGACTTTGGTATCATGGTCGATCCGGAGAATCTAGACTATAGATATTTTTTAAATTATGAAAGTAAGACCGACTTACTTTCTCTGGCAAGGCTTGCTGGTCTACACAATAAACAAACAAATCTTGCAAAGGAGGACTTGGCAAGACTTCCTATCTGTTGAAATTCCAAGAGTTTTGTCCACACTTGTTGATAAATTAAACTCTAAGGATCGTTTAACATGTGAAATTGTTGTTTCTGCCGGTGGTTATATGCCAGTATGGGAAGTCAATACCAGAATGAAAATTGAATCCAGAATGTGGAAAAAATCATTGATTCATTGAATGAACAACTACCACAACAAAATGGATGGAATAACGGAAAAAATATCAATTTTCACGATATTCATGAAGATTACAAAGAGGATGAGGATGAAGAAGAGGATGAGAGATGAGGATTATTACGGGATAGACAATCCATTTCTTCTGCACTCCTACGACCGCGGGAAAGAACAATCCTTGTTACGCCTATTTGGGTTTACTAAACAGCTTTCCACTTATAATCCAAGTATTAAGAAAGAATCTAAAAAATAAACGCAATTCTATTTTTTAATACCAAAAGAGGCAAGAGAATATTTTAAGACAAGGTCGCTTAAAGTAGATGTTATTCCACTAAGTTATGATAAAAATGAAGATGATGCCATCAGCCATTCAAGCACCACAGCTAATGCAGATTATGCAAGCGTTGTTTGATGATATCTCTTTAAAACACCCAAAACCCACTCCAAAGTTAGGTCTTGCTCCAAAGAGTATCTTCCTACCAATATTCAAACAATATGTAGCCAAATCTCAGGCTTATAAGAAAATTGACAATGCAGATTACTTTGATTGGAAGGATTTTAATGAGATGCTCATGGCCTTTGCATATGACAAAAGACTAATAAAAAGATCAAGTGGTAGAGAAGGAAATACGGAAAGAATAGAAGTTATATCATCCAATGTAAGTAAGATACTCTCATCAAATAGAGTACTTAATGAAACTTTTCTAGAATGGTGGGCACAAGGAAAGAACAGTATCTCCCCTTTTTTGTTCAAATCCAAAGTATTTGATTTTGATCCAGGTATGCGAAGATTAAAATCTGATGAAATTGTTGCCAGACAATTGCTTTATAAACAAATAAAGAACGAGATGAAACCCGGCATATGGTATCTTTTATACTCTTTATTGGATAAATGCGAGATTGAATCAGGAGGAAAACTTTTCACAAATGAATATGGCTTAAATGTATCTGGACCAGATGGCATACTAAGCGACAATGAAATCTTGAGAGAGTTTCTTTCTACAATGATTGTATTTCCGCTATGTCTTTTGGGAATACTGGAAACAAATAATGCAGAGAAAAAGTTAGTGATGCTTGGAAGATGGGGACATTCTTCTATTTCTATTAATTCTCAGTTAAACCATTCAGAACAGGTAAGTAATAATAGCAATAATCTAATTACAGTTACCTCAAACTTTGAAGTTATTTTACAATCACAATCGCCCGAAGGCCGTGCTCTTGCATTCCATCTGAGGGAGTTCTGTGAATTTCATAGTAAATCGGATCTTAATGTCGATCCAGTACAAATCTTTAAGCTCACAAGGACAAGCGTTATTAGATCTTTTAGAACAGGAAACTATACTTGGCAAAAGATTACTTCTTTACTTACCAACGCTGCTTTTCCATCAGATATTCCAGAGAATGTCAAACATGAATTAAGAGTCTGGGGGGAAAGATATGGCGAGATAGAGATGAGAACAATTGAAGTATTGGACTGCAAAGATGAACTTATTACTGAGGGTCTGATGAATGATCCTATCATTAGAAAGCAGATAATATCCAAAATAGGAAATACCATGATAGAGATCAAACCAGGTAGCAGATCAAAGATTTTATTAAGGTGTGATAAATTAGGATATTTTATCAAAACATAGCCGGGTTAAAAAAGAACATAACAATGCTGCAAACAGAATGTTATATATATAATTATATGAGTATTTAGATTTAATACTTTTGTAAAGTAATTTAACGATGGTTATTCAGTTTATTTACTATTAATAGTTTTAGAACCTACACATATGCTTTTTTGCCAAAATAATTACCATATTTTCATAATCTGTTAACAAATCACCGAAAACAACTTAAAACTTGAGAAAATAATTATATAATGACAGCTGCGATGCCCTCAAAACCAATGATCATACAAGGCGACGGTACTATCCTACTTGAAGTTGAAAGTGATTCTTATTCCGAATGTAGGGACTGGCTTTCAAGGTTTGCTGAACTTGTAAAATCTCCAGAGCATATACATACATACAAGATAACGCCTATTGCGATATGGAATGCTGCAGCATCCGGATTAAAAAGTCAAAAAGTTTTGGAAGTTCTTGTAAAATTCAGCAAGTACCCTATTCCACAAAACATTGTAACAGATATACATGACTGGTTCTCAAGATATGGAAAGCTCAAACTCGAAAAGATAGATAGATGAGAAGAGAAAAGATGATCAATCAATTGATATTAAAATTCCTGCATATTTAATAAATTCTCATTATTCCAATGTAAATCTGCTTGTACTAAGTTCTTTCGATGAGCTATTGATAACAGAGATTTACAACAACAAGAGCATTAACAAAGTATGTGCTATATAATCTCGATTCTAAAAATCTTTTAATTGATGCAGATTACAGAGGACAGAATAAAAAATGCTCTAATAAAAATAGGATATCCTGTTGAAGATTTAGTAGGATATGTTCCAGGGGATCCTCTTCCAATAAAACTTAGAGACAAGATTGCCTCTACTGGGGAGAAATTCTTGTCTTCGGCGTTATCAATATGATGCTTCAGAAGCATTTTATGTCTCTGGCTCTGAAAGAGGTGGAAGTGGTGTGGTTGTCATGCCATGTGGAGCTGGTAAAACTATTGTGGGAATCGATATAATATCAAAAATTTGTCAAGAAACACTTATCATTGGTAGTAGCACTGTTGGAGTTAGACAGTGGATAAGAGAACTTGTGGAAAAATCATTCATAGACAGGAAAATGATAGGTGAATATACGGGAGATTTGAAAGAACTGAGGCCTATAACTGTGACTACGTATCAGTGCCTTACATACCGTAACACAAAGACCCAGGATAAAAAAGAAGAGCAAGAAAATTTACATGTAATTAGAAAAAAGAACGATATAGATAGCAGTAGCGAAAGTTGTAAATGATAAATCAGATATTATCAAGAATAATACTACAAACAACAAATACTGTAATAATGACTATGAACTCCATGAACAAAAGATTTATCCGCACTTGGAAATCTTCAAGGCAAAGAATTGGGGTTTGATAATATATGATGAAGTTCATTTGCTTCCTGCACCTGTATTTCAGGATAACCGCAGATATTCAAGCCAAACGACGACTGGGTTTGACTGCCACTCTTGTAAGAGAAGATGGCATGGAAGACGATGTCTTTTCATTGATAGGTCCAAAAAAATTTGACTCTCCTTGGAAAGAGCTTGAAAAACAGGGTTGGATTGCCGAAGCCTCATGCTATGAAATTAGAATAGGCATGGATTATGACTATCGAATGAAATATGCTACTTCTCCTTTGAGAATAAAATATCGTATAGCAGCGGAGAATCCAAGGAAGATTGATGTTGTTAAACAACTTGTTTTAGAGCACAAAGGAGAGGACAGCATTATTGTAATAGGCGATTACATAGATCAGCTGACTCAAATATCTTCATTAATGGATGCGCCTATTATCACTGGAAAAACTCCTAATTCGGATAGAGAAAGACTTTACTCATTGTTTAGAAATGGCGAAATTAAGCTTTTGATTGTCTCCAAAGTAGCAAATTATGCCATAGATCTTCCAGATGCAAATGTTGCCATACAGGTCTCTGGTACTTTTGGTTCAAGGCAGGAAGAAGCCCAAAGACTTGGGCGGATTATGAGGCCTAAAAAACCAAATAAACAAGCATACTTTTATACAATTGTTTCAAAGGATACCGTAGATCAAGAATATGCATCTAAAAGACAACTTTTCCTGACAGAAAGGGGATATAAATACACAATAATTGATAATAATACATAAAATTTAATTTTATCTTGATTTAATAGATGAATGAATATATAACATAATCTCCTACATTTCCATCTTTTTCTGACTAATATAGTCTAAAATGGTATTAATAGTGTGTAATTCGCTACGGGTTCGGTGGGAATAACTACAAAATTGTTTCTAATCTATCGAAATAAAAAACATTTCTTAAACTGAAACACAACAATGATTGATATTTTAATTCTTCTTTGGGATCGGTTAACAGTTCAGTAAAATGTATTCTATATTTTTCTGTAAAATAATTGTGTTTATTTCGCTATCGTAATATCTTTAGATTGCCATCACTAAAAAATGCTATGTTGGGAAATGGAATAATATATATAACAAAAATCATGGTAGAACAATCACAAATATTTTACAAGAGAATATATCTATATGTGTACACGGCTGTTAACATTCGTCCAATACCAAAGCATCAGGTTTGAAGTTTATTATAAAAGTATTAAAAGTAATGAAATAATAATATTAATAAAATCTTGTTATTTAACAAATCTTTCAATTTGTCAATTACCATATGAATTCTTTTTTATTTCTTTTATTAAATCATGCTTAAACTATTGAACGATCGGTTAGGTATCTTTTCCATTTTATGGACTTTTAGGCCCTATTTTATATATTGTTCCTCCATTGGTCTGTTTGTTTTCTTGTTTTTCAAAATCTCCATGTCCTAGCGATAAAACATATAGATACCCATCAGGTCCAACTTGCATATCAACAATAGGATCCAATCCTCTTGCAAATATTATTGATTTTGAATCCTGTGATCTGTTTGCAATTTTATTAGAAAGTATGCCATCAAGTACTAGCCCAGTTCTATTTTGGTTTAGCTTAAAGTGATAGATATTTCCATAGTCCACATCTCCTACAAATATGTCATTTTCATATTGCTTGCCCAATTTAGTTGAATTAAGAAATTTTATAGCAGTTGGACCAACCGTTTCTTTCCATATAAATTCAGGGGGTCGATACTTTCCTTTGCCACCAAAATCTACCAAACCAGATGAGGGATTAGGAACGGCTGGTCCAATTTCTTCACCATTTGGTTTCCATATACCTTGCACTTGCGCCCATCCACTATTGAAGCCCGGTTGTACAAGGTTTATTTCATCTCCATAATTAGGGCCATTTTCTGTATCCCATAGATTTCCTGTTATAGGATCAAAATCCATTCCAAAACTATTTCGTATGCCGTAAGCATAAACTTTGTTTATAGGATCTGAATTTCCAAGAATACTTCCTACAGCATCGCCATTTTGAGATATTCTATATATAACGCTTCCAATAGGTGGATGTATACTAGGAAAGTTTTGGGTTATTGTTTGATGACCTCCAATATTGCCAACAATTAAATATATATTTTGATCTAGACCTACCAATAGTTTTCCGCCAACGTGATCATTAGGTAGTTTAACAGAAGCCGCAGGAATATCTAAAAGGAGTTTGGGATTGACCAATTTATTATTTATCAATTCATATTTATATAGTCGATTACCAAGTGGCTCTATACCTTGGGATACAACATCACCTGTTTTTCCTCCACCTGATTGGGTATAATATAAAAATACAAAGGTGTGTTCTTTATTTTTTGTTACTGCAATACCTAACATTCCTCTTTCACCATCGTTAGCAATCGGTCCTTTAAGAAGGGGTTCTGATAGCATTGTGCCATTTATAATTCTATTTACAGTGCCTTCATCTTTCTCTAAAACCAGAATATCATTTGGGCCTAAAAAAGCCATGGATGTTGGAAATTTGAGGCCTGTGAACACGATTTTTGCTGACAGGTTAGGATTCTTAACATAATGTAAATTTTGGATAGGCGAGGGCATAGCATGAATACAGTATAAAAATATGAAATATGTAACAATAACAAATACAAAATTTATAACCAAAATTATTCTGAAATATGACAATGTTATTTTTAAATTATATTTCACAGTAAATTTACTTATTCTGAATGGCATATAAAACTTCTAACAATCATAAAAGGCTCAAAGTTAAGATGTATTTCTTTGTTGGGCTCTGGTATTTCATTTCCTGGAAGAACCATTAGGGATTATAGATATTTGATATTCTTCTATATAAGCAGAAAGGAAAAATTTTGGATAAAAACTTGTTAAATTAAGATCTTTGTATATTATTATAATTAAATGATAAAGTTATTATAGTGATACTAAAAATAATAACTGGTTCGGTGGGAACAACTACAAATTTGTTCCTATTTCTATTAACATAGCATATATTTTTTTATGAAAATCATTAAATTCTTGACCTCTGGTCCAGTAAATGATCTAAAAAGAGATGGTTTTCTGGATAACCATCGTATGAGAGCAAAGAGAGAACAGGATTATGGTGGTCTGTTGGTCATAAAGTGGTTTGCAAGTAATTATGCAAAAGATCTATACTAGTATCAGGATTGATAAACTATAGAATAATGAATTATCATAACTAGAGCCAACATAAAATCTATGGAATGGTATATACAGTTCCTAATTATGCAAGAGATCTGATGTTTTGATGACTATTTACATGTAGAAAGAATAATTGCTAGTTAAAACATATAAACAAGGGTTGATTCTGTTTGTATACTACTACAATAGAACAATAATCTCAAATTAACAGAACCTATTTATTTATGGACAAACACAAAGATAAAGACATATTAAGTTAACAGTATCACTGGACGAATCTATTTGTATCTTTGGAAGATAAAACTTAATTTTAAAATGTATCAGATTATAATGTGGAGCACATATATACATTGATACTTATTATTTTTGAGATTGTTTCCCTTTTGATATGGACGAAATTTATAATAAATCTATGTATATCTTTTTATAAATCTCCTAAACTTAAATCTATTTCTTCAATATTAAAAACCCCAAAAATTAATATAATTCTTCCAGCAAGGAACGATGAGAAATATATTGGTAAGTGCATAGAAGGATTATTAAAACAAAATTACGATAATTATAATATTATAATTATTTGTGATTCTGATATGGACAATACAGATCATACCCTTGAAATTGTTCAAAAATATAAAATAAAACATCCTGAAAAAATAGATGTTATAATATCAAACACCAAGCCTGATGAATGGGTAGGTAAGAATTGGGCATGCTATAACGGATATTTAAAATCTGATGGGGATATATTGCTATTCACAGATTCAGACACTTTGCATTGTAAAGATATCATTACATCTGCTCTTGGATATTTTTTAGAAAACGAAATAGATGCTCTAACAATTAGGCCCCGTCTGGTATGTGAAGATCGATGGAGTAAAATTATATATCCTATGCTATGGTCTTTTCATCAGATTAAATACTCTGCTCTGTTAGTAAATAACCCAAATACAAAAATTGGTGCCCTTTTTGGATGTTTTTTTATGATAGACAAAAAATCCTACGAAAAATTAGGAACTCACAAAGCAGTTAAAGATATAATTTTAGAAGACATAATTTTAGGAGAAAAAATTAAAAAAGAAAAATTTAAGTTAAAAATGATTCATGGCGAACATCATCTATATCAAATGTTATCTGGCAATTTCCAAACAACATGGCAAAGACTTTCAAGGAGTCATAACATGTTTCCATATAATAAACAAAAAGGAAAACTCGATATACTTATATCAACTTTTTTAGCATTTGATTGTCTACTAATGCCATTTATGTTAATTCCATTGATACCGATTATAAATAATATTGAAAATCTATCCAATATTCCTCTATTTGGCTCATCAATTCTAATCATAATTGATATAACAATCATAAATTTGATTATCATTATTTATATAATGCAATCTAAATTAGGATTATTCCAAAGCAATCTTTATACATTATTGTCCCCTATAGGTGCCATAATTATAGCAATAGGTTTTATTTACTCTTTCATAAAAAGAAAAGAAAAGATAAAATGGAAAGGACGAGAATATATAGTCGATTCAAAAAGTTTTGCCCTGAAAAGAGAATGACCTTATAAATATGTATTAAGTTAGATTGGCTCTGTTAACAGCTATGTAAACGTATAGATACTCTCTTTAAACTGTTTATAGTTGTTTTACCTTCTTCTTGTTTTTTATTATAATTTACAGTCAAATTGGATACTGCTTTACCAATATCAGATTCATTTTGAAAAGTAGGATTGTTTATTGCTTGTCTGTGCATTCATATCCATCTCACTTCAATCAGGTTTAGTTCCGGTGATCTGGTTAGTAGAAATACAAAATGTATATACTTGGATGATATTTTGATATTGTTTGCTTTACCTTATTAGATTTATGTATTGATATGTTATCAAGTATGACAAATATCTGCTTTACATTGGAACATATTTTCTGTCCACTATTCGTTTGATAAAATCTAGGAATTGCTTTCCTGCGGTTTTCTTTCTGTAACCGTGAGTCCACATCTGGTTATTGGTATGGTCTTAAGCACCAAACACATTGAGAATTCCTCCTATCTTCTGAGCCTTGGATATATATCTTTGATTGTACAAAGACCACGAGGTACCGCCATATGTTTTTGCCGTTGCTATGGGTCCCTTTTCATCTTCATAAAGTAGGTTGGAGTTAGTAGGCAGATTATATTTTGATAGCTAAACAATCACCATTAATTTTACAAAAAAAAAAACATAACAATCCTTTTACAGAACTGTTAACAGAGCCTTTTTTATTTAGTCACAGCTTTAAATAGAATATTGATATAATATTTTTATGGAAGACTCAAATAGACAAGGTAAAATGGATCAAATTCCAAAAGAAGATGATACTGAAGGAAAAACAGGAAAAGTCATAAGTGAGCAGAATGCGGTGGAAGGAATGCGAAAAGAAGTTGTTGTGAAAAGCTATTCGTTGGTTGCTGATATTGGACAGTTATTGAAGGATGTGGATTTTCCGGCAGAGAAAAATAAAATAATTGAATTTGTCAAACAAAGGTCAACTAACAATCAAAATAAAGATGAAATACTTTCTGCATTAAATAAATTGGAAGAAAGATCATATAAAACTGTCTCAGAGGTTACTACCGCTGCAGGATTAGTACATTAATTTCATAAACTTTGAACATCATCCCTCAATTTTTATTCTTGCTCTCCTTGGAGTAAACATAAAGTTTGAATATTAATATATTTGTATATATCCATAACCACTACCTTCAAAAAATGAAAGTTGTAAAAGTTTCAGTATTATATTTTACAAATGAAAGTCAATATTTTATGACCTATTTAATTGTTCTTTTATAGGCAATATGACCAAGTATGGAAAATGTGATAATCTGATTACTATAATTTATATAAGAAAAAAGATGAGATCATATAATAATAAATATTTTTTAACCTAGTTCATGTTGTTATTCATTCTACGCCCGATGTATTGTAATGACTTTCATGTTAACACATCTGTTAAATAGAGTGTTTTTTTGATATAGTCGTTTTATTGCTCAACAAACCTGATATTATCAATTTAATCTGTCTTCACGAATGAGAATAGGAGCAGGCAATTTCAATGCAATAAATGCAAGGGTTGATATTGTTGGTTTTCTAAATCTTCTGAAATAATGCTTTTATAAAATATTTAAAAACCAAAAAAAATACCGATGCTTAAAAGTTCTAAAAGATTAATCAAATTATGTAGCAAGTGAAGGAATATGAGTTGGTTTATGATCTTAAATAGGTCAAGTAAATGGAATATGAAAGTTTTGTTTGTCTTGAATAAATATATTTTTTATGAAATGTGATGAATTGATCCTATCAGTAAATATAGTAATGTAGTAATAATGATCTCATTTATAATCTATAATTCTTGCCTTTAATTTTTTAAAGGCTGTAACTATGTAAACCTTGAAGAAATAGAAAAATATTGATAAAAGTATTAAATTACCACCATTATTTTATATTTAATTTAAAAATATTGTTTTAAAGCAAATTTATTTCGATTTTATTTTTAAAATTACTGAACCTTATAAAATATGTTATATAGTAGTTATTACACTATGAATTATTTTAATCATGGAAAAGAGAAAACAGACATAAATAATGTATCAAGATCAAGTAAATCTTTATCAATTCCTCCATCAAAACAAATTGCATCAATTACAATTATTGCATTATTTTCAGTATCTATAATAGTGTTACTTGATACTAGTACTTTAAATAAAAATATTGCTTTTGCGCAAAATGGAAACAACCAATCATCTATTGATTGTACTTCTTTACCGGGAAAAATAAGTAAAAATGCTGTTGCACTTCAAAATCCACACAAAGATGTTTGTGATATAGTAATTTTAAGACAATCGCCACAGATTATTGGACATAATGGAACAATATTGAATAAATTTTTAGCAATAAATTCTCTAGTTGAATTTATGAAAGCTCCTGCTAACATGTCAAAGGGTGCCACAAATCCATCTTCACCCATGGTGGTTGTAATGGGAGAATTTGGATTATTGCAAACAGAATTAAAACCTATTCTTTTGGCTATGTCACACTCTGATTGGAATATAACAGCAGTACATAACCATCCAATCCTTGAAAAGCCACCAATGATATTTGTGCACTGGGATGCTTTAGGAAATTTGAATACTATTGCAAGTCAAATAAAAGCAGTAATGACGTTAGATCAGAATCTTTCACAATCACAAACACACTCAAATAATAAAACTTCGGACAATCCTATATCTGCTATCGGTAAACAATTAGGGAGTGCAATTGGAATCGGTAACAAAAAGTAATTCACAAAAGATATGATCTAACCTTTTTTTATTTTTTATGTTTGCTTTAAAATATGATGATAAATATCTATTATTTTAAGTATATACATATATAATCTGGCTCTATTCATTTAAGGGTTTTATCATTATTTTTTTTCTTATCCAATTTCTATTTTGAATTATCATATCATAGAGAATTTAATATTTTAAGCACAGATACAGTCAATTTTTTACTAAAAATAGTTTTCATGTATTGTTTTTAGCCATGTTGATGAAAGGATTTCCCTAAGTGAACAAAGCCCATTTCACCAATGTTTTCCAACAACTGATTTAAACGCCTGTAGACTCAATAGAACCCAAATTTTTAATTTTTTAGAAGTTTTTTCTTGACAGAGTATAAACAAATCACAGGGATACAAAAGACTACCTTTTGGAAAATTGTATGTGAATTCTAAAGAATTATTGGAAAATATAGGTTAAAAAATTAAATCATGTGACCAAAATATATCTAAGATTCATTTTTTTTAATAAATCTTTTAACATCAGAAATATGTGGAAGCCATGGAACTGTTGTAGCATAAATAATAGCTATAATTGCTAAGATATAGAAACCAAAACCAATAGTCATACCTATTGCTGATGAAAACCATATACTTGCTGCAGTAGTTAAATTAGTTATTCTTTTTTCAGCCTCACCTTTCAAGATTACACCTGCTCCCAAAAATCCTATACCTGCAACAATTTCTGCAGCAATTCTTGATGTAAATGCAGGTTCAACAATAGAAGATAAATAAGTAAAGATTATTGAACCTCCAATTACAAAACTATGAGTACTTATACCTGCTGGTTTTTCCTTATATTCTCTTTCTATTCCTATAAGGAACCCTGCTAGCACAGATAAACCCAAGCCAATTAAAAAATCAATTCTGAATCCATTAAGTAAATCAAGTACCATAATAAACAGATTTAATCAATTATTTAGAAAACATACTTTTTATATCATAACAATTACAAAATAGGTTCTATTCACTTAAGTAATCTTTTAGCTTGAAGATGTCTTATTTTCAGTATGTTCAATACAAGAAACAGAAAAATCTCCAAAGGGCATTGGCTACGGACTGTATTTGTACTTTCTCGGATTTTCGAGAAGAAGAAACCTTCCCAAGGCATGTCGTTTTTGCATATCGTCAATAGAAGCCCCGTTGTAGTATCAGACTGGATATCTTAAATGAATAATGAAAAAAAACTTTCTATTGACCTTAAGAAATTATATTAGAAGTTTTTTAAAAAAGAGATAACATAATTATAATCAATTCAGCAAGTATAATACGGGTAATAAAGAAAATAAAGAAAAATGTAGAATAAGTAATTGTTAACTTGCAGTAATCTTATTATATCGTTACTAAAATAGAGATCGTGGTTCGGTGGAAATCGTTTGGAAATCTACATGGGTCAGATATAGGAAATATCTGTTATAATCATAGATCATTGTTGGATATTATTCGGGATTTTATTATTAAAAATGTAATTTGCAGTTTGAAACGAAAAGACCTTCTGAACATCCATAAAAAAAATACATTGTAGCAAATCAAATGTATTAGAGTATTGAAGTCAGGAGTTTAGTTCTGATTCTACTTCCTATCTCTTAAATATTGTTTTTAGAGATTAAAAGAGTAATGACTATATCTTCTAATTCTGATACAATTGTTTTAGTTCATGGATCTTGTCATGGGGGATGGTGTTGGAATAAACTGATTCCTTTCCTAAAGAGACATCATAATGAAATACATGCTCCTACACTTACTGGCCTAGGCGAAAGAAGCCATCTACTATATGAAAATATAAATTTATCTATCCATATCAAAGATATTATTCAAGTATTTGAATACCAAAACCTCCATGATGTAGTTTTAATAGGTCATAGCTATGGAGGCATGGTCATAAGCTGGAATAGCAGAGAGAATACCAGATAGAATTAAATCGATGATCTTTCTCGATGCATATATTCCACAAGATGGCAAAAGTGCTTTTGATCTAATACCGGGTTTAAAGGATATCTATGAGCACAGATCATTAAAAGAACAAGGCAAAGAATGGCTCGTGTACTCTCTTATACACCAGAGGAATTTGGCGTTACTGATTATGAGGATATTGTTTGGATGAAAAGTCGCTTATGTCCAATGCCGTTTCACACCCATGATGAATTTTTAACCATACAAAATCTCAAATCCAAGAAGTTACCTAAAACTTATGTAACATTCACTGATTTTGGTGAAACTATGTTTGACAGCATAGGACCAGAAAAAGCAGAAGGTTGGAAGTATTATGAATCTTAGAAGAGGTCATGATGCAATGATTACAGCACCCGAAGAATTATCTAGACTGTTGATTGAGATAATGGCCAAAAAAAGTTGATCTACAATAACCCAAAAAAATTATTAAAATCTCCTAGAAAAATTAATACCTTTTATATTAGTGAAAGATAACCGTGTGCTTTTTTAGTCATCGAGAATTAAATCTCTCACATTTATCGCAAGAATAGTGAGTCTGACATTGGTTGAACTTTATCACATTTATCGCCGCTGTATATATTATTATTACTCATTAATTCCCGTACTTTAAAATAAATATCTTAAATGCCATTTTTACTTGGCCGACCTTTTTATTCATTATGGATATATTTTTATAATAAAATTTGTTAATGCAGGATACAAAAATACAAACCACAAGGGACAACAAAAGATATCCAAAAAAAAATTTAGAAAAAGAAATTGTTAACTTGCAAAATCAATTGGTATCGTTACTAAAATAGAGAGCGGGTTCGGTGGTTTCCGTTGTGCTAGTGCTCGAAAATTAGAATTCTAGAGATAGTAGGGATTGAACTATCTTTAAACCTTTATTTCGATGTCTATCTGAAGGACGCAATTTAAACCATATCAAAGATTGATACATATATTCATGTTTTAATACAGCTGTCTTTTAATATGGGTAGTTTAAGGAAAAAATAATATCTGTATTGGTAAAAATAAACCAAGATGACTTTTTGTAGTTGTTTTTTATTGACGAACGTGTAAGCGAGAGAAATTTTATGCATACATATTAGAGAACACGTTCTCTTTCGCGCCTATGGATATGTTAAATGTTGTGGTTAATGTAGTAATCAAATTAGGCAAAGAAGAAGGTTTTGCACCTAAGGCGCTCGCAAAATCGGCCCGAGCTCGCGAACACGCGAACTAGGTGCGGCGATCCGCTCATTACCACTTGGCGCCTGCATGGGCTCCTCCATCAATGCGGATGTTTTCGCCATTCACCATGAGTGCTGATTCCAAATAAAGCAATGCATCCACGATTTCCGAGATTTTAACCAACCGCGGAATGGGCATGAGTTTTTTGAGAATTTCGTGGTCATCGTTGGCGTGCATAGGAGTGTCAACAACACCAGGTGAGATTGTGTTCGCCCGGATACCGTCAGCCAGAAATTCCATCGCCAATGCGCGGTGAAACGCTGGCATTGTGGACTTGGTAACCACTTGCAACGTAATCGTCTCTACGGCTAGAGGCTGATCCACCAAAACCGTCGAGATGCCCACAATATGACCGGACTTTTGTTTGCGCATTTGCGTGACCACTCTTTGCGTGATGAAAAAGTAACCAGCAACGTTCGTGCTAATCATCAACTCAAAATCCGCCGGCGTATATTCGGTGAACGGCTTCGGGATGTTGATGCCCGCGCTATTGACCAGGAGATCAATGCGATCAAAGTGTTTGATGGCCGTATCGGCCACTTTTATGACCGAGCCCATCTTGCCGATGTCCCCGTCCACAAGAATAAGGTCGGATGAGGGTTTCAAATCTTTCGATTTGCTGATGTTGCGCGAGTTGGCAACCACCCGATAACCGTGCTGCAGCAACGCTTGGGTGATACCCAAGCCCATACCGCTAGAAGCACCAGTTACAATGGCTACTTTTTTTTTGGCGATGGTATTGGTATTCATAATATTTCAGTATGGTGGCATTAGTATTCCAGATATATGAAAAGAAGCATTTCTCACGATAAATTCATAATAAGCGTACTTAATAGGCATTGTGTTCTAGGATTCGATACATATACAGTCTCAGGATTATCATAACATAGAGTCATTATTTAGGGGGGAATTGAGTCGGCAATAGAAGGATTAGCCAGCGAATAGTGTTTTGCACAGCATAAATCTATAGTTTTACATGAACTGTGGACCCTGCTGAAGCATGCTCCGACAGATTAGAAATAATAGCACAATCAGGTTGAAGTCATATTGTAACGGCCTGGATTGTGGTAGGATTAGACAATATTTTACAAATGCGACTTCGATTGTTCTTAGGTTACTTGGTTTGTAATCCTAGGATACATATTTTAGTTTTCAAAAATATGAAAAAATTAGGAGTGTATTGTGGATTCATTTGTATACATGGCTCAGGATTCCTTAAAGCGATAGAGGAAGAAAATATGTTAACAGGATCATCAAATGTCCATGTTATGAACGGACCATAGACGTAGTGATTATACTCTTATAATATCTATCACAGGAACAACCTACGATGACTTAATGAACTCCAATTATCAACAAGACGTAAATCTATTGCAGCTATATTCAGACGTTGCAGTTTATAACGATATAATAAGTTGAGATACCACAGTTGATATCGCTTGTAGAAGTGCGTTGGCACAAAGAGGAATTAGTCACGTGACAGGCTCAGATCACCCTTTCGACCCATCGAGATCGCCAAGCCGGAGGCTCAAATGGTTCAGCAAAGTATTGCGTCTCATGGATGACCTTGCCGTCACGAAACTCCATGATGCTTACTGTTGGGACAGGTCGTTCGTCATAGACGATCACATATTCTGTGAACCATAAGTCTCCATTTCCAATTATTCTCCTAATCGTGAATCCAGCTGGCTTAGATGGATGATGTCCACGAAGAGCCTGTATATTATGCCTGCTGATTATACGCTCCCCAGATTGAGGGTAATCTACTACGACGTCATCATCGTAGATGTAATGTTCCTTTTCAATGTCACCAGCTGCTGAGGCGGCCCAATGTTTGTCTAGGGCTACTCGAATTTGCTGATTCTCCATAATCGCCATAGTCTCCGTAATCTGTATAATCTTATCTACAATATCGCTTTGAAATAACGTTCTTCATACTTGAGCAATTGGCTGAGATATAGTTATAATTCAAATTTATTTTCAATATACAATAATAGCTTAAAGCTAACCATTGAGACATTATTTTAATAAACACTGCTCCAAAGATCGGCTCTGTTAACTTAAGGAAAAACCTATAGCTTTAAAATGACCATGTCTTTTATGCGATCTAGAAACAGAACACCTTCACAAATTATAGGTTATGATATACTTGTCTTTTTAGGTTTATCATTTAGAAACACTGCCAAAGCATTATCTTTCTTAAAAATGATAAAAATAAGTCATGTATCAATCTGGCACTGGATTCAAAAGTACAAACCAAAGAAATATCGCAAGAATAAAAAATCCTTGAATATCCTTGTATACAAAAAGATGAAACAGCTATAAAGGCAGGTTCTGAACTAACATGGCTTTGGATAGTTATTGAGCCAAATGATAAAGAAATCCTCGCAATTGATATATCAAAAGAGCGAAACATGTTTGTGGTGGCTGAGCGAATTCTGTCGCAAGTAGTAAACAAGTATGGATTATATTCTGTTTCCTCAGATGGCGGTACTTGGTACCCGCAAGCCTGCAAGTTTTTAAAACTTGTCCATCACCTTCATTCTTCTTATGAGAAAAGCCTGATAGAAAGAACAATGCAGTACATAAAAGATAGAACAGAAAGCTTTGATGATTACTTTCCTTGCTGAAAAAAGAACAAGTGTAAATTAAATCATATAAAACAATGGCTTGGGTTATTTGTTTATCAACATAATAAAGAAATATTATCTTAAGTTAACAGCACCCCAAAGATTAAGCCTTGGCATATTAGATTATTCCGTCCTTTTTAACATTCTGTATATGATAGATTACATACCATGGCCTAATATGCCAAGGAAACGTGGTAGACCGTATATTTATTCTCCACCAACAGTAATTCTAAGATGCTTTATTGTAAGAATATGGTTCCAACTGGATTCCAATAATGCATTACATACTTTTCTTAACATGGACTGTCAGTATAACCGTAAACTAGCATTAGCATGCGGTCTTGTATCTATTCCATGCAGACGTACATTTGATAGGAGATTAAAAACCATATCTACAGATATAAAAGGCAGAATATCAACAATGGGATATCTGTTTATTACGGAGCGATTAGTGGTCAAGTCTTCTATAACAGCAATAGACAGAGTACTCTGCTAAAAGCAAATGGCCATGTATGGCACAAATCAACCATGAAGAAAGGAGTATACCTCGTTCAGGCATCGATACAGATGCACGAGGGGATACAGCCATACAAAGGGATGGATATTTGGATATAAATTACATTTAACATGTAAGACAGGAGAGCTCTGTAGTACCTCTAACAGCAGACGTAACTACTGCTAATGTACCAGACAATAAGATGTATGTTCCTCTAACATCCTCGTTATCGTCTTGGATATTCTCTTTACCAACTTTACGTTATATGGTGGCCGATCCTGGATATGATGCTAAGAAACTATATGAATATGGCAAAAAGACTTTGAGAATAGACCTAGTGTGTCCGGTAGAGCGATATAAAAGATTCCAAAAAGAGGCTTGAGCTTGTATGCTTTTATGAATCTGAAGTAGGGTAGGCTATTTATAATAAAAGAAAATATCCATCGAACCTTTGATAGAGCATATAAAATCAGTTTTTAGAATAAACCCATTGCCAGCAGGTGGATTTCATAAAGTATCTGCAAATGTAATCTTATCTGTTTTATTTTCTCTTTAATCTGAACCTTATTCTCATTGGACCAAACCTATTATTTAGTCTCAGCTCAAGGATAATCTTTTCCAGCTCTTTGGTTACCTTTACATTTTTAATATTGTGTGGCCTTTTTAATTGATTTTTTAATCCATCTATACCATACACATTATAGCGTCTCTTCCATTTGTACCATGTTTGTCTTGAAACTCCAAATGCAGTACAATATCAGATATAGTCTTACCTGAACGTTCTGATTCAATTATCATTTTATACCTATTTTCAATTATATCCATTATTATTACACTTTAAGACTAGAATGTCAACTATGTGTGGAAGCAGTACAACTAATATTTCTCCAAAAATTGAGATAGATCAAGATTCTATCAAAACTGTAACAACATTACTGCAAAAGAGATAATTGTATGGTATACTTCGATCATAAATATCATAACAATAGGACAGATAAAATAGCCATTTTATAGTTATTCAAATTACGCATAATTACACTGCGTAATATATATAAAGATCATTTCTTTAAAGATATTAAACGTATGGCTAAATTCCTATTTCAGCCTGACCCTATTGATGGAGTAGAGTTTAAACCAATAACAATAGACATTCATCTAGGAGTAATAAAAATAGTTGATGAAGAAATCTATTATGATTTTCAATTAAACAATAGTGATTCTATAATTGTAGGAACAGATAGAGAAGAAGTACTAGCGAGAGTTCAAAGAGGATTCAAATATCAATATAATGCATATGGTAGAATAAAGAAAGAGGATATTGGCCCTTTGGATTATAACACTTTACAGGCTTGGAAACGATTACAAAAACATATTACAATTTAAAATGATGAGAAGAATTTACACAATGATGAGAAGAGATATCAGATTTATCCAGTATGCAGTTATTTTTAAATAGTCCCATATTGTCGACAAAAACCAAAGATTTTGATTCGATAAAGATTAATTCCTTCTTCTTATCGAATACAAATGGAATTTTATTTGATTTGTTTCTTGTCATTATACTTTTTGTTTATATAAATTCCCTATAATAATACAGAATCTCGAGAATTAATTGGTGGCGGACTAGGAGGATTCAATGGCAAGTTGATATATGAACTTAAAGAACTTTAGTTACGAAACAATGACTTCATATCGAAAACGTTATCGTCTAATAGTAAATTGCTATCATCCATCGGGTTCTTACAGGTCGCCCCGAAACCCATGGTGTATTTTGGTCTAGTCAACGATCTTGAATTGGTAGGACAGGCGATCGTCATAATTTGACATAATGGTTGATATCATCATTCTGAGCACTCGGGCAGATTGAATCACTAACTGATTTGCAAAAATACTTTACCTTTGTAAAATACATTATTTAGCACCTTAGCCTACGGCTTAACCACAACGCATTCGAGGCTGCCCGCTGTGGCCGCTGCATCCATTGCTTCCGGCAGTGCACTCAGCTGGAACTGTACGAGGACGAATCGCTCCTATATCTGGTAGACCAGCACGTACCAAATCGAGCAGCAGTCGATAGGAATCAATAGGATACATGAAGTTGCCGATGATCTCCCAGATGTTGGCAATGAGATCCATATATAACAGAGGCAATGGCGTTCTCATACTCCCTATCAAAACCAGTCTGCCCCTGCGGCGCAGGCTATGAAGTTCTGCGAATGTTGCATTAGGTTCGCTAGCCCTTCCTACCATGTCAAATGCCATTTGTGCGCCACCGTTGGCGGCTGCAGGTAGATTACTTCATCTATCTGAATATTGCCAGTGAACACCACCGGCACTACACGCGCTCCACCTGCAAGAACTACTACTTCAAGTGCCACCGCGTTGCGGCCGACAGCAATCACGCGTCCGGCACCCATTGCAATAGCAAGCAGCACGGCAGCGCCGCCATAGGCACCTGTAGCACCCGTCACGACAAGTGTCTCACCCACCGCAAGTCGTTCACGTAGTAACCCTCCAAACGGAACGATAAAACGCATTAAAACTGCAAGATGGGCAGAGTCAATTTGCGATAGACCTTCGACTGGTGTAACAGCAGTACCAGACATCAACGTATACTCGACCAAAGTTCTATTACGCCAATCGGCTTGAACCTTTTCAGCGTCGTGGCTAAGTGCGGTCACACCGATCAAGATTTGTACTGGATCTTCGATATTTTCTGCTGCAGTGAAATGCGACGAGAGCATGACACGCTGGTCCAGCTTAAGATGCCAAACATCACGGTCAATTGCGTGCACTATACCCACACCATTGCCACCAGTGATAAACGCCTCCTTTGGGGGGTTGTACATGGACAATTTACCTTTAATGTAATCTTTTAAATACGACATCAGTGATGATGCTTCAATCCGCACCTGTACACTACCTGGTCGGGGCTCCGGCACAGGTATATCCTTAAAATTAAGTGTTCCGCCAAGTTAATCCAGATGCCATGCCTTCATAGGCCCTCTAAGATCATTTAGTATTTATAATTTTTATAACTGCTTCAGAACTACTATTTAGGAACCAAGTGAACGTGATTTCAGAATTTTCATCTATGTATGTAATTGGGCCCTGTTACCTTAAGGAAAAACCCATAGCTTTAAAATGACCATTTCATTTATAGTCTAGAATTAGAACACCTTTACAAATTATCGGTTATAGATTATCATGTATTTTCTTGATGGTTTATCCTACAGAAATACTGCAAAAGCATTATCTTTCTTTTTTGCACCTCGTTAAAATAAGTCATCTTGTTTCTATTTGGAACTGGATTCAAAAGTACAAACCAAAGAAATTAAAGAAGAAGAAGAAGAATATCGAGGAATATTCTTGTATACAAAAAGATGAAACTGCTATAAAAGCAGGCTCTGAATTAATGGCTTTGGATTGCCATTATCAAACCAAAAGGTAGAAAAATTCTTCTCTCAATCAGCATATCAAAAGAGCGAAAAATATGTTTGTTGTATCCGAACATTTTCTATTTAGCATTGTAGATGAATATAGGGAGAACACCCAGTAGTTTCCACAGACGGTGGTGGTACATGGTATCCACAGCAAGCCTGCAGGTTTTTGAAACTAAATCATCATATTCATTCTTTTGTATATAGGAGTGTGAAAAAAGCATCATTGAAAGAACAATGCAGTACATAAAGGATAGAATCGAAAGCTTTGATGATTATTTTCCTTGCAGAAAAAAGAACAAGTGCGAATTAAAACATGAGAAACAATGGTTTAATTTATTCTTTGACCAACACAATAAGAAATGATTTCTTAAGTTAACAGCTGTGTAAACACAAAGGTACATTCTCTTGTAAAATATTTGTGGTCGCTCTACCACGATTTTTATTATGGATATTCGTCCACTTGCTAATTGCTTGTCATAGTTAAGAGTGACAAGGTAAATATGTTATGGTAGCTAAACAAACACAATTATTTTACAGGAAAACATAGCATACATTTTACAGAACTGTTAACAGTTGTGTAAAGAATGCTGTATGTTCTTCTGTAAACTGATACTGCTTGTTTTCATTTACAAAAATATTGTTATATTTTTTAATATATTCTCAAGTTTTTAAAAATTAACAAATCTACATAAGCACATTATCTCTACATTAAAGATTATTCAAGTATTTACATAACTGTTAACAGCGCCTTATATTATGAGCCTTAAGAGAATCAAGCAATGATTTTTTATTGTAGGTGGATTTATTATTATACCATCTAAATTATAACATATGCAATTTGGATTACAACACCCAAATTTCAGTTTCGATTATGATGGTCAAGATAATAATGCCTCTGATATTGCTGATTCCTTAAAAAGCCTTATTACAAAGGCAGAAAATAGTGGCTTTGATTCATTCTGGGTTATGGATCACTTTCATCAAATTCAGTTTGTGGGAAAACCAGAGGAACCTATGTTCGAAGGTTGGACAGTAATATCTATGCTAGCAGGAATAACCACAAAAATAAAGCTGGGAACACTTGTAACTGGCATAATATACAGATATCCATCAGTTTTAGCAAAAATAGCTGCAACGCTAGACGTCCTAAGTAAAGGAAGATTGTTCATGGGAATAGGTGCAGCCTGGAATGAACAAGAGTCTTTAGCATATGGTATTAGTTTTCCATCCAATCAAGAGCGATTGCTTAGATTAGAGGAGGCAGTACAAATCATACGCAAAATGTGGACTGATGAACCTTATACTTCCTTTGAAGGAAAGTATTATCAAATAAAAAATGCATACTGCAATCCTAAACCAATACAAAAGCCATCTCCACCCATACTAGTTGGAGGAAGCGGTGAAAGAAAAACCCTCAAAATTGTGGCAAAGTATGCTGATGCTTGTAATCTATTTGGATCTCCAGAAACTTTAAAAAACAAACTGGATATTTTAAAAGAGCATTGTAAAAGCGTAGGTAGAGACTATGATTCAATCTTAAAGACCAAACTTGGAACTATTGTAGTAGATGACGATACAGATATGGCAAAGAGTAGAGTGCAAGAGAATTTTAGAGGAATGTCTGAAGATCAAATTAAAGAGTTTGTTATTTCTGGAACACCAGAAGATATTCAAAGACAAATAGAGGCACTTGAGCAAGTTGGCATCCAATATCTTATAGTGAATTTCGAGTCATCCAGAGAACTGGAAGCATTAGATACATTTGCAAATAAGATTATTACCAAAATGTCTTGACTTGCTCAGGTCTTTCTTTAAGAAGAACATCGAAAAGACTACCTTCTAGATTGTTTGGTTAAACGGAATCAATGTTTTATATGGAGCAGGATTCAAATATACTCACTCCACAGAAGCGAGAGAATATCATCAATAAGAAAAAGAAAGTTTTGGATCATTGTAGATGAGACATTTTGCTTAAAGTTGGTTCTGAACATATTTTTTGGTTATAGATTATAGATTTCTATCGAGCCTAAGAATAAAGTAATTTTAGGATTACTATATCAAAGAAGAGAAAAATGTTTTTTTTGTAGTAGCAAAATGATATATTTCAAACTTGGTCTATACTTATGGAAAATAATCAGTTTCCACAGATGGAAAAAGAACATGATACCCGCAAGCAAGTAGATAGATTCTGAAGATAGAGCACCATATTCATGGGGCTCATGAAAAAGTCTCATTAGAAAGATAGAACTATGCGATATCAAAAAGACAGAACCAATGAGAGCTTTGACGATTACTTTCCGTATAGGAGAAAGAAATGTAAACTAAAACATATAAAGAATTGGTTACAGCTTTTTAGAATATCATAGTAATGAATTAGATCATTAAATGCACAGTTATTTTATATTTTTTATTTTTATATAACATGGTATTTTTCAGAGGATATTCATTGTGGTAGAATTAAATTATTTTATCTCGATATGGTAAATTTTGTTTGAGAATGTTATAGATTATATTTGTATTACATGGTCAAAAGTAAGATAATGATAGAAAATGTATCTTTAATATGATATACCCTAAATAATTAAAACTCAATTATCAATGTATTATTAATATAGACCAATTTGTATAAAGTTCGCTAAAATAAATAATGAAATCGAATATCTCATTCCCCAAATCCGGAGCTCTTAATATTAATAGGTCAGTGACAGAAATAACAAAATAAAATAAAGTTAATTATTTTGATAAATGAGGAAATATTTTTTCTATTTGTTTTTTTACATCTTTCGGCATATTATGGTCATCTATGATCATATGTAGATCTGTCTCATTGATACAAAGGCCATTTTTATTGATTTTGTAAAACCATTTGATGTCCATAGGACTTATTACAGTGGTTTCCTTGATACATCCTTTCATTGTGCAATGAGTAAGATTATCTTTACTAAAACATACATGTCCTGATGTACATTCATAAATCATATATGTTGTATATGGATACCGTGGATATAACATTAATAAGTAATGGATCGAATTTAGTTAATGCTACCATTATAAATGCTAATTTTTTAACCAAATTAGTAAGATTACAAAAAGGTATATGCCATTCTAGCGGATATATAAACATAATTGACATCTTCTAAAATTAATAGAACTAGTTACAAAGATAATAACGATTTTGAATTTAGATATAAAATAATATATTGAAGAAAGTAAAATCAGCAAGACAACTAAGAAGAACATAAAAAGAATTAGTTAGACTAAATTACAAAGAGACAATAATAAAAGGGCTTTACACTGAAAGGTATAGAGCAATATATAGCATCCAAAACCAAGGTATGGATATAATGGTGCTGTCTAGAATATTTAAAATAAGCAGAAGAACAAGAAAACAAAGAAAGGTATTATTATATGGCCAAGGATCATTTTGCACATGTTGGAGCATATAGAAAATACATTGATAAAATAGAGCAATTAAAAAAAGGAGTTATGTGCACATATTTGTTAATTGATATAATTTTTATTTGAAGTTTACCAATGTGAAGCATTTCATCAAATTTTATAGAGCCGATTCTGGATGCTATATTTTTTTGGATTTCTAAAGTAGATATATTGCTAAGAAATTATTTAATGAAAATCAGAAACAAATGATTATAAAAATAAACGATTGTTGACTTATCTAATTCTGTGTACATTTGTATCATCCATCATCATCTTGTATACTTGTCACTACTACCGTTATCGTCATTGGCTACATTAATACAAAGTAATTATAAAGAAAAATTCTATATGCAGATATAATAAATGATGATAATCAAGTTGTTTTGGTAGAACAATATAAATATAATATTCTGTTATATGGGAATACTAATGACGATTGTTAAGATAGTGTATTAAATAAAGACATATTTAAAGATTCTTTTAGTAATATCAGAAACAAATGGAAATAATGAACTATTAGTCACAAATGTTTACAAAACATTAATCATTATCTGATAATACTTTAAGATATAGATGATGATGATAATTATCATTAAAAAAATTAAAATGACTAAGAGAGTAAATTTCTTAACGCTATTAAAATCAAGCATCAGGCTATCAAAATGATAGACGTAAAAAAATATAATGATAGGATAGATGTTGGTGAAAGAACAATATTTGAGGGCATCAAATTTATTATATCTCACTTTGAAAAACAACATGAATTATTTCCACGAACCATAATGACTTCCAAAACAAGAGGTCAGGTTAAAGTAGAATACGAGTCACCTCTACAAAATTCTATAAATAAAATTTTTAACATGTTTAAAGAATCTAATTATTATGATTGCAAAATAAATGGTTTTCCATATAATACTCAGCACACCAATATCAATCTAGATGTTAAAAATAAGACCGCAGCTTCTTTTATAATGATTGATCTAGATTTGCAAGATTTTTCACAGGATAAGAAAAAATTAGATAATGTCCTAAATAAAACTTTAAACAAACTATCTATCAAGTTTTATGGGGAGTCACACCCTACGGTCATATGGACTGGAAACGGATATCATATTTATCAACCACTAGAAGGAATAATCTTTGAAAAACAGAAGATATTTTATGACTTTCTTGCATACACAGATGGCAGAGACCTAACTAGCGAATTTTTGAGATTTGCTGAAAAATTCTTTACAGATGGAAAAGCAAATCCAAAACACTTGCCTTCAGTAAAATCATGCTTAATTAGAGTTCCAGGAACTTTTAATTTTAAAAATGGAGAACAGGTTAAAATTATTCAGAAATGGGATGGCAAAAGTCCCGCCATCCAGTGGGTTACCTATGATTTTAAAGGTTACTTGCTACAAAAGAGAATAGATAAAATACACGAAAGGAAAAAAGAGATAGAAAAGAACCTATCTATTAACAAACAACAAGATAGACAAGAGTATAAAATTGAATGAATTGAGAATCTACTTCAAACACCGATAGAAGATTTTAGAAAACAATGTTTATGGCAAATTCTGTGTCCATATCTTGTAAACATAAGAAAATTAACTAACGAAGAAGCAGTTACCATACTAAATGAATGGCTACAAAAATGTGACAAATTAAGAAAGATTGATTTTAATCCACAAATAAAAATAAAAGATGATTTGAAAAATGTAAAGAAATACTTGCCACCTTCAAAAGAAAAATTGAAAAATGAGTATAAAGAGATATATCATATATTTAGATCTAAAAATATATTACATATTGAATAAAGTTATAAAGTATGTTTTTTCTTCACGCTTTGGCTATTCTTGAATGATGCTATCTTTAGCCCTTCCACAATTTACAATTTGTTTTGTTATACAACTCAGTTTTTCGTATTTTTTTAATATCAAATGTTCGAGGTTTATAGATCCCATAACAAATGATCGTTAGCTGTCAAGCGTATTTATTAATATAACGATTCCTAGTTATGCAATAAGAAAGTTGTAGCATACTTTTTACAGAATAAAAAAGTATAAGATAGTAAGTAATGTATTTAGGAACAGTTCAGAAAGTATAATAGATATAGGTAATTGCAAGAGAATGGATAAACCATAGAACTATAAACAGTTCACAGAAACCAAATTCAATAAACATTTGTGCATAGATTGTTTCCAATTATATAACAGGGATATAGCAATAAAAATGAGTAATATGAAAGATTTTATTAGAAACTACATTTTAAAAATATCTTTTAACTTTTCTTTATAATTAGCAAGAAGTTGTGACATTTTCTACATTTTTTCACATACTATTTGATACGTTCGTAATTTATCATCCATTGGATCATTTGTATCAGGATTTATCCATCTGCCATTTATAAGACTATTTTCATCTACTGAACAACCTCCAAAAAATCTACTTAGCTCCTCATATACAACTATGAATTTATCTCTATCTATATCGGTCTTATCATTTTGTATTGAAATGGTATGTATATATCACATTTTATGGATATTGGCAACGGTATTAGATTTCTGATATTATGTCATAATTTATTTGTCTTGATTTAAGTAAATTATCTTGCTCATTATTAATTACATATTTATGTCGCCTGCACCTCTAATTGAGGTTCTAGCAACCAATAATTCATAAAAACCATTTATCTCATCATCTCTTGACTTAAATTTTATTAATTTATTCTTTGATTCTAACAATGAGGCCAGATCTTTAACATCACCTAACTGCATTTATATGTTAATAAAGTTTATCCTAAAGGTTCTGTATGATTAAGGAATCCATATACATGAGGCTTGGTCATAATTCAAATTTTTTCAATATTAGATATCAGTTAAAGCTAACTCTTGAGATATGATTTTGATTTAAACTGTCTCAAAGATTAGCTCTTGATAGGATAAAGGAATCCATACTCTTTAACATTCTGTATCTGATAGGTTGTATACCATGGCCTATTTACCAAGGAGGAAACATGGTAGACCATATGTATATTCTCCAACAACAGTAATTTTGAGATGTTTTATTGTAAGGATATGATGATTTAGAATTGATTCCAACAATGGATTATATACTTTTCTTATACACGGACTGTCAGTATAACAGTAAACTAGCATTAACATGTGGTCTTATATAAATACCTAGCAGTAACGTACATTTGATAGGAGACTAAAGACTATTTCTACTACAGATATAAAAGAACGAATATCAACAATAGGATATTTGTTTGTTGCAGAGGGATTAGTAGATCTTTCTATAACATCAATAGACAGCACTCTAATAAAAGCAAAGGGTCATGTATGGCATAAATCATCCATGAAAAAAGGAATAGTACCACGTTCTGGCATTGATACAGATGCAAGATGGTGGGGCCATAGCCATACAAAAGGATGGATTTTTGGATACAAATTACATCTATACATCATCAACAGCAATGGCGAGATTGTAGTACCATTGACAGCAGCTGATGTAACTACGGCTAATATCCCAGACAATAAGATGTATGTTCCTTTAACATCTTTTTCTTTGATATTTTCTTTATCCTCCTTACGGTATATGGTTGCTGATCCAGGATACGATGCTAAGAAACTATATGAGTATAGCAAAGGATTGAGAATAGATTTGGTTTGTCCTGTTAAAAGATATAAAAGTACATCTAAAAAGAGGCTTGAGCTTGCAAGTTTTTATCAATCGGCATTAGGACAGGCTATCTACAGCCAGAGAAGGATATCCATCGAACCATTAATAGAGCATATCAAATCAGTGTTTAGAATAGACCAATTATCAGTATGTGGATTTCATAAAGTATCTGCAATTGTATTCTTATCTGTTTTGCTTTATCATATAATGGTATACTATAACTGTAAAACGAGAAATTCAAATGCAAAATCAATAAAATGTATACTCTATAACATATACCAAGTGGCAAAGATTAATACAATACATTAGAAATAGAGATGAGATTTTTGATGATTATTTCCTTGTGATGTAAAAAGAAATGTTAAATAATATATTTACAGGGATTTGTTGAATCTACTTATGGATTATTCCACAATGAAATGATGTCTCGTATTTACAGAGACTTGATATATACTA